>NZ_JBHXVE010000020.1:87825-145892 GCF_042672505.1 Streptomyces sp. NPDC127190 | reverse complement strand
GAGCCCCCGCACCACCCCCACCTGGCCGCGCGCGCCACAATCCTCACCCACCCCGCAAACACCCACCCCGCCCCCCCCCCCCGCTTCTCCGCGACCCCCGCCGCCGTCCGCGGCGGACCGGCCCTGCCCGGCGCGCACACGGAGTCGGTGGCCCGGGACTGGGCCGTACCCGCGCTGCACGACCCCCCGGCCGCCGACGGCGACTGACCCCACCGACCCAGGCGACCCCGCCCCCGCTCGGCCCACCCTCCCGAAAGGCACTCCAGTGAGCACCGAAGCGTACGTGTACGACGCGATCCGCACCCCGCGCGGCCGCGGCAAGGCGAACGGCGCCCTGCACGGCACCAAGCCCGTCGACCTGGTCGTCGGCCTCATCCACGCGCTGCGCGACCGCTTCCCCGGCCTCGACCCGGCCGCCGTCGACGACATCGTGCTCGGCGTCGTCGGCCCCGTCGGCGACCAGGGCTCCGACATCGCGCGGATCGCCGCGATCGCCGCCGGACTTCCGGACACGGTCGCGGGCGTGCAGGAGAACCGCTTCTGTGCCTCCGGCCTGGAGGCCGTCAACCTGGCCGCGGCCAAGGTCCGTTCCGGCTGGGAGGACCTGGTCCTCGCGGGCGGTGTGGAGTCCATGTCCCGGGTGCCGATGGGCTCCGACGGCGGGGCCTGGTTCAACGACCCGATGACCAACCTCGCCGTCAACTTCGTGCCGCAGGGCATCGGCGCCGACCTGATCGCCACCATCGAGGGCTTCACCCGCCGGGACGTGGACGAGTTCGCGGCCCTGTCCCAGGAGCGCGCCGCCACCGCCTGGAAGGAGGGCCGCTTCGACCGCTCGGTGATCCCGGTCAAGGACCGCAACGGCCTGGTCGTCCTCGACCACGACGAACACATGCGCCCCGGCACCACGGCCGACTCCCTCGCCAAGCTCAAGCCGTCGTTCGCGGACATCGGCGAGCTGGGCGGCTTCGACGCGGTCGCGCTCCAGAAGTACCACTGGGTGGAGAAGATCGACCACGTCCACCACGCGGGCAACTCCTCCGGCATCGTGGACGGCGCCTCCCTGGTCGCGATCGGCTCCAGGGAGGTCGGTGAGCGCTACGGTCTCACCCCGCGCGCGCGGATCGTCTCCGCGGCCGTCTCCGGCTCCGAGCCGACCATCATGCTCACCGGACCCGCGCCCGCCACCCGCAAGGCGCTCAGCCGGGCCGGCCTCACCATCGACGACATCGACCTGGTCGAGATCAACGAGGCGTTCGCCGCGGTCGTCCTGCGCTTCGTGAAGGACATGGGCCTCAGCCTCGACAAGGTCAACGTCAACGGCGGCGCCATCGCCCTCGGCCACCCGCTCGGCGCGACCGGCGCCATGATCCTCGGCACCCTCGTGGACGAACTGGAGCGCCAGGACAAGCGCTACGGCCTCGCCACCCTGTGCGTGGGCGGTGGCATGGGCATCGCCACCATCGTCGAACGCATCTGAACTCCCCGCGGAAACAAGCGACTTCAACGGAGACGACTGTCATGACCGAGAGCACCACCATCCGCTGGGAGCAGGACGACACCGGTGTCGTCACCCTCGTGCTGGACGACCCCGACCAGTCCGCGAACACCATGAACCAGGCGTTCCGCGCCTCCATCCAGGCCGTCGCCGCGCGCGCGGAGGCCGAGAAGGACTCCATCCGCGGCATCATCTACACCTCCGCCAAGAAGACCTTCTTCGCGGGCGGCGACCTCAAGGACATGATCAAGGCCGGTCCCGAGGACGCCCAGCAGGTCTTCGACACCGCGACCGAGATCAAGAGCGCGCTGCGTCGCATCGAGACCCTCGGCAAGCCCGTCGTCGCCGCCGTCAACGGCGCGGCCCTGGGCGGCGGTTACGAGATCGCGCTCGCCTCCCACCACCGGATCGCCCTGGACGCCCCCGGCTCCAAGATCGGCCTGCCCGAGGTCACGCTCGGCCTGCTCCCCGCGGGCGGCGGCGTCACCCGCACCGTCCGGCTGATGGGCATCACCGACGCGCTGCTGAAGGTGCTGCTCCAGGGCACCCAGTACAGCCCCCGGCGCGCCCTGGAGGCCGGCCTGGTGCACGAGGTGGCCGCCACCCCGCAGGAGATGCTCGCCAAGGCCCGCGCCTTCATCGACGCCCACCCCGAGTCGCACCAGCCGTGGGACGTCCCCGGCTACCGGATCCCGGGGGGTACGCCGGCCAACCCGAAGTTCGCCGCCAACCTGCCCGCCTTCCCGGCCAGCCTGCGCAAGCAGACGAGCGGCGCCCCCTACCCGGCCCCGCGCAACATCCTCGCCGCCGCGGTGGAGGGCTCCCAGGTCGACTTCGAGACCGCGAGCACCATCGAGACCCGCTACTTCACCGAGCTGGTCACGGGGCAGACCGCCAAGAACATGATCCAGGCGTTCTTCTTCGACCTCCAGGCCGTCAACTCCGGCGCCAACCGCCCGAAGGGCGTCGAGCCCCGCCAGGTCCGCAAGGTCGCCGTCCTCGGCGCCGGGATGATGGGCGCCGGCATCGCCTACGCCTGCGCCCGCGCGGGCATCGACGTCGTCCTGAAGGACGTCACCGTCGAGGCGGCCCTCAAGGGCAAGGGGTACTCGGAGAAGCTGTGCGCCAAGGCCGTCGCCAAGGGCCGCACCAGCCAGGAGAAGGCCGACGCGCTGCTCGCCCGCATCACCCCCACCGCCGAGGTGACCGACCTCGCGGGCTGCGACGCGGTGATCGAGGCCGTCTTCGAGGACACCGCGCTCAAGCACAAGGTGTTCCAGCAGATCGAGTCCGTGGTCGCGCCCGACGCGCTGCTGTGCTCCAACACCTCCACCCTGCCCATCACCACGCTCGCCGAGGGCGTCGAGCGCCAGACCGACTTCATCGGCCTGCACTTCTTCTCGCCGGTCGACAAGATGCCGCTGGTGGAGATCATCAAGGGCGAGCGAACCGGCGACGAGGCCCTCGCCCGCGCCTTCGACCTGGTCCGGCAGATCAACAAGACGCCGATCGTCGTCAACGACTCGCGTGGCTTCTTCACCTCCCGCGTGATCGGCCACTTCATCAACGAGGGCGTCGCCATGGTCGGCGAGGGGCTGGAGCCCGCCTCCGTGGAGCAGGCCGCGGCCCAGGCCGGCTACCCGGCCAAGGTGCTCTCGCTCATGGACGAGCTGACCCTGACCCTCCCGCGCAAGATCCTCGGCGAGACCCGGCGGGCGGTGGAGGAGGCCGGCGGCACCTACACCGCGCACCCGGCGGAGGCGGTCATCGACCGCATGGTGGACGAGTTCGGCCGCACCGGCCGCAGCGGCGGCGCGGGCTTCTACGACTACACCGAGGACGGCAGGCGCGCCGGACTCTGGCCGGGCCTGCGCGAGCACTTCACCAAGCCGGGCCAGGAGATCCCGTTCCACGACATGCAGGAGCGGATGCTCTTCGCCGAGGCGCTCGACACCGTACGGCTCCTGGAGGAAGGCGTCCTCACCTCGGTCGCCGACGCCAACATCGGGTCGATCCTCGGCATCGGCTTCCCCGGCTGGACGGGCGGCGTGCTCCAGTACATCAACGGCTACGAAGGCGGTCTGCCCGGCTTCGTGGCCCGCGCGCGCGAGCTGGCCGAGCGCTACGGCGAGCGGTTCACCCCGCCCGCGCTGCTGGTGGAGAAGGCCGGGAAGGGCGAGCCGTTCAGCGACTCAGTCCGCCCCTGACCCGCCGAGCCACTCGCCCAGCTCCTCCCGCAGCGACCGCTGGAAGGTCGTGAGCAGCGCCTGCACCACCAGCGGCTGCATATGCGCGGACAGGGACTTCACATCCCGGGTGTCCCGCTCCGCCACCTCGCCGCGGAAGAGCTGGGCCAGTTCGTGGGCCGCGGCGCGCGAGTGCTCCATGAGCACCCCGCGCGCCGCGCGGATCGCGTCCTGCGACAGTGGCGCGTCGAGGAGCCGGACGCCGAGCCGGAGCAGCCCGCAGTCGACCCGGAGCATCCCCTCGTCCTCCTCCCGGACCACGCCCATAGCCGTCAGGCACTCGATGTCCTCGGGTGAGAGGGGGCGTCCGGCGCGCCGTTCGAGTTCGCCCCGCGACACGGTCTCGACCGTGTCCGGCGCCCAGGACGCGACCACCGCGCGATGGATGGCCAGGTCGTGCGGGCCGAGATCCGGCGGCAGCTGCTTGAGGTACCGCTCGATCGCCGCGAGGGTCATGCCCTGCTGCTGAAGCTCCTCGATCAGCGCGAGGCGCGCCACATGCTCGGGCCCGTAGTGCCCCCGCCGGCGCGGACCGATCGCCGGCGGGGGCAGCAGCCCCTTGCTGCCGTAGAACCGGACGGTGCGGACGGTGACACCGGCGCGGGCGGCCAGCTCGTCGACGGTGAGGGTGGGCTCCCCGGTGCCGGGCTCCCCAGTGTCGGTCGTCATGTGCAGCAGTATCGCTGTCTCACCGGAACTGTGAAACCGGTCAAGATCCTGTGAGAAACGCCGCTCTGTGGCGTGGATCACCGCGTATCCGGACAACCCTCTGGGAAGCTGCTGCCTTGGTCTGTACCGATGCCCACCGGCGGGGTGCGGGCCGAGCAAGTACGGACACCCGGGCCCACGAGGTCCGGGCCCACCAGGAAGTGGTACCACCGTGAGCAAGGACGCCGTGCAGTCGGCCCAGGCCGCCGCCCCTCCCCAGGCGCCCCAGACGCCCGCGGACGCGGGCGACGCCGGTTACAGCAAGGACCTCAAGGCCCGGCACGTCAACATGATCGCCATCGGTGGCGCCATCGGCACCGGGCTCCTCCTGGGCGCGGGCGGCCGTCTGCACAACGCGGGTCCGGCGCTCGCCCTGGCCTACCTGGTCTGCGGTGTCTTCGCCTTCTTCGTGGTGCGCGCCCTCGGTGAGCTGGTCCTGTACCGCCCGTCCTCCGGGTCGTTCGTGAGCTACGCGCGCGAGTTCCTCGGTGAGAAGGGTGCCTATGTCGCCGGCTGGATGTACTTCCTGAACTGGTCGACCACCGGCATCGCCGACATCACCGCCATCGCGCTCTACACGCACTACTGGAGCTTCTTCACCTCGATCCCGCAGTGGGTGCTGGCGCTGATCGCGCTCGCGGTGGTCCTCGCGGTGAACCTCATCTCGGTGAAGATCTTCGGCGAGATGGAGTTCTGGTTCGCGATCATCAAGGTCGCCACCATCGTCGGCTTCATGCTGATCAGCATTTTCCTGCTGGCCACCCAGCACAAGGTCGACGGCCACACCCCCGGTCTGAGCGTCATCACCGACCACGGCGGTCTGTTCCCGCACGGCATGATGCCGGTCGTCCTGGTCATGCAGGGCGTGATCTTCGCGTACGCCGCGCTGGAGCTGGTCGGCGTGGCCGCCGGTGAGACCGCCGAGCCGGAGAAGGTCGTCCCGCGCGCGGTGAACTCGATCATGTGGCGGGTGGGCCTGTTCTACGTCGGCTCGGTCGTGCTGCTCGCGCTGCTGCTGCCCGGTTCGGTGTACTCCGCCGACGAGAGCCCGTTCGTGACCGTGCTCTCCAAGATCGGTGTCCCGGCGGCCGGCGATGTGATGAACCTGGTCGTGCTGACCGCCGCCATGTCCTCGCTCAACTCCGGTCTGTACTCCACCGGCCGCATCCTGCGCTCCATGGCCATGGCGGGCTCCGCGCCGAAGTTCACCGGCCGGATGAACCGCAGCCAGGTGCCCTACGGCGGCATCCTGCTGACCTGCGCCGTCTGCGTGCTCGGCGTCGGCCTGAACTACCTGGTGCCCAGCCAGGCCTTCGAGATCGTGCTGAACATCGCCTCCCTGGGCATCATCAGCACCTGGGTGATCATCATGGTCTGCCACATGATCTTCGTCCGCCGGGCCCGCGCCGGCCTGGCGACCCGGCCGCACTTCCAGCTGAAGTTCAGCCCGGTCACCGAGATCGCCACGATCGCCTTCCTGCTGGTCTGCCTCGGCATGATGTGGAACGACCCCGACGTCGGCCGCAAGACCATCCTGCTCATCCCGGTCATCGCCGTCATGCTGGTCGCCGGCTGGTTCGGCGTCCGCCGCCGGGTGTCCGAGAGCACCGCCCAGGAGCCCTCCGAGCTGACGAAGTAGCAGCTCACCGCCACTGTCAGTGGCATCGCCTACGGTGGCGTCATGTCGGAAGCCCAGTACATCCGAGGTGACGCCACCACTCCGTCCGCCAAGGGCACCAAGGTGATCGCCCATGTCTGCAACGACATCGGCGGTTGGGGCAAGGGCTTCGTCCTCGCCCTCTCCCGCCGCTGGCCGGAACCCGAGGCGGCCTACCGCGCCTGGCACCGCGACCGCGCCCGGAACGACTTCGCGCTGGGTGCGGTGCAACTCGTCCAGGTGGAGCGTTACCTGTGGGTGGCCAACATGGTCGGCCAGCGCGGGATCAGGGCCGGCAGCAAGGGCGTCCCGGTGCGCTACGAGGCCATCGACACCGCCCTCGGCCGGCTCGCGGACCGCGTGACGGAACTCGGCGCCTCCGTGCACATGCCCCGCATAGGCTGCGGCCTCGCGGGAGGCAAGTGGTCCCGCGTAGAGCCGCTCATCACCGAACGGCTCGTACGGCGGGGGATCGCCGTGACGGTCTACGACCACGAGGAGGGCCGCGGATGAGTGGGCGGAACGATGTGCTGGTGCTCGGTGGGGCGGGTGTGGACACCATCGTGCACGTCCCGGAACTGCCCCTGCCGTACGCCGACAGCTACATGATCGGCTCCGGGATCCGCACCCGCGCCGGGCAGACCGGCGACTTCGTCGCCCTGGGCCTGGCCGCGCTCGGCCTGCGCACCCACCACCTCGACCTGCTCGGCGACGACCCCGAGGGCGAGCTGGTCCGCGCCCTGCACGAGGCGCACGGCATCGGGCTGACCGCGCTCCCGCAGCCCGCCGGGACCAAGCGCGCGGTCAACCTCGTGGGCCCGGACGGCCGCCGCCTCTCCCTGTACGACACGACCCGCGTCCGCCCCGGCGACCGCTTCCCCGAGGCCATCCTGCGCGAGCTGGCGGCGGCGAGCCGCCATGTGCACGTGACCCTCACCCAGCCCTGCGCCGACGCCCTGCCGGTGCTGCGCACGACGGGCGTACCGCTCTCCACCGATCTGCACGACTGGGACGGCGAGAACCCCTACCACGAGCCGTTCGCCCACACCGCCGACCTCGTCTTCCTCTCCGCCGCCGCCCTCACCGACCCCGAGCGGACCATGCGGCGCATCGCCGAGCGGGGCCGGGCCGAGGCGGTCGTGGCCACCGCCGGGGCGGACGGCGCCCATCTGCTGGCCGACGGCGAGCTGACCCGGATCCCGGCGGCGGTCCCGCCCGCGCCGGTGGTGGACTCCAACGGCGCGGGCGACGCCTTCGCCGCCGCCTACCTCTACGGCCGGCTGAGCGGCGAGCCGCACGAGCGGTGCGCCCGCTACGGCGCGATCGCGGGCGCGTACGCGTGCACCGTCCCGGCCGTCCGCGCGGACGCGATAGACCGGGACGGGCTCCTCGAAGCGGCGGCGGAGCCGGCCGGGTGAGACTCAGCGCACGTCGTTCGTGGCCTCGATCTTCTTCCACGACTTCGGCTGCGTGACCTTCGCACCCGTCGCACCCGTGGCGGCGAAGGAGCGCGCGGCGGGCGCCGCCGGCTTCGACGGCTGGAACAGCCAGGTGTCGAACAGCGCGTCCAGCGGCTTGCCCGACACCTGCTCCGCGTACTTCTCGAAGTCGGCCACCGAGGCGTTGCCGTACGCGTGCTCCGCCGGCCAGCCCTTCAGAATGGCGAAGAAGGCATCGTCGCCGACCGCGTTGCGCAGCGCCTGCACGGCCAGCGCGCCCCGGTCGTAGACGGCGATGTCGAACTGGTCGTCGGGACCGGGGTCACCGGGCTTCACGGTCCAGAACGGGTCGTCGGCCGGGTGCGAGGCGTACACGTAGTCGGCGAGTTCCTGCGTGGTGCCCTCGCCCTCGTGCTCCGACCACAGCCACTGCGCGTACCGCGCGAAGCCCTCGTTGATCCAGATGTCCTTCCAGCCCTTGAGCGACACGTCGTCGCCGTACCACTGGTGGGCCAGCTCGTGCACGACGACGGAGGTGTTGGCGCCGTTCGCGAACTGCTTCGGGCTGTAGTAGACCCGGGTCTGCGTCTCCAGGGCGTACCCGGTGGTGGTGTTCGGCACATAGCCGCCGGCGCTGCTGAACGGATACGGCCCGAAATAGCCGCTCAGCCAGTCCACGAGTTCCCCGGTGCGCTCCACACTGGCCCGCGCCGCGCCGTCGTTGTCGCCGAGGTCCTTGCTGTAGGCGTTGACGATCGGCACCCCGCCGTCGGAGGTGCCGGTGGTGATGTCGAACTTGCCGACGGCGAGCGTGGCCAGATAGGTCGCCTGCGGCTTGTTCTCCCGCCAGTTGTAGCGGGTCCAGCCCAGCTTCGAACTCGACGACTGGAGCGTGCCGTTGGAGATGGCCTGGGTGCCGTCCGGCACCGCCACCGACACGTCGTAGGTGGCCTTGTCCAGCGGGTGGTCGTTGCTCGGGAACCACCACCAGGCGGCCTCGGGCTCGTCGGCGGCGACCGCGCCGTCCGGGGTGCGGTGCCAGGTGGTGAAGCCGTACGCGCTCTTCGTCGACGGCACCCCGCTGTAGCGCACCACGACCGTGATCGGCGTGTCCTTCTTCAGCGGGGTCTTCGGCGTGATCACCAGCTCGTGCTCGCCGGAGTGCGCGAAGGCCGCCGCGCTGCCGTTGACCCGTACCTCGCTGACGTCCAGCAGGAAGTCCAGGTCGAAGCTGGACAGGTCCTGCGTGGTCCGGGCCAGGATCGTCGCCGTGCCGTCCAACTCGTCCGTCGCCGGCTGGTACCGCAGCCGCAGGTCGTAGTGGGAGACGTCATAGCCGCCGTTGCCGTAGGACGGGTAGTAGGGGTCGCCGATGCCCGGCGCGCCGGGGGAGTAGCTCGCGGCCGATGCTGGGATCGCCAGCAGGAGGGAGGCCGCCGCCAGTGCGCCCGGCGCGATGATTCTGCGGTGCACGTCAGCTCCAAGTCGTCTGGACTGCAAGTCCGTTCGGAGAAGGTGTTCGGAGCCTATTCAGTCTCTGTGGTCCCTGACCTGTCCATGGCCCCTGCTGTCACACGATCGCCATTCAGCCGTCACGCGGCCACACGTGTCGCCCGTTTTCGCTCTCGTGCACCGCAGTTGCCGGGAGTACCGTCCGCCCATGCCGAGACACTCATCGGAAGACCCGCGCCGCACACCCTGGCGGGCGCCGGCCGTGGCGGTCGTCGCCCTCCTGACGGCCGCCCTCCTCACCCCGGCCGTCGCCCATGCCGCGCCCCGCGAGAACCACGGGAACCGCGAGAGCCGGCCCGTCTACTCCTATGCCAACGCCGTCCGTGAGTCCGTCTGGGTGGACACGGGCTTCGACGCGGACGGGGACGGCCGGACCGACCGGGTCGCCGCCGACATCGTCCGGCCCGCCGAACCCGCCCGGCAGGGCCGCAAGGTGCCGGTCGTCATGGACGCCAGCCCCTACTACGCGTGCTGCGGGCGTGGCAACGAGAACCAGGTCAAGACGTACGACACCCATGGCCGGGTGGTCCGTATGCCGCTCTTCCTCGACAACTACTTCGTGCCCCGCGGCTACGCCTTCGTCGGCGTCGACCTCGCCGGCACCGGCCGCTCCGACGGCTGTGTGGACGTCGGCGGCCGCTTCGACATCCAGTCCGCGAAGGCCGTCATCGACTGGCTGGGCGGCCGCGCCCGCGGCTACAGCAGCCGCACCGGCGGCAGGCCGGTCAAGGCGACCTGGACCGACGGCACGACCGGCATGATCGGCAAGAGCTGGGACGGCACCGTCGCCAACGGCGTCGCCGCCACCGGCGTCCGGGGACTGAAGACCATCGTCCCCATCAGCGCCATCTCCTCCTGGTACGACTACTACTTCGCCCAGGGCGCCCCGCTCCACGACAGCGGCCCCGACCGGCTGGCAGGCGCCGTGGAGAGCGACGGCGCGCGAGCCCACTGCGCCGCCGTCCAGCGAAGGCTCGCCGACGGCAGCCCGCGCAGCGGCGACTGGACCCCGCTGTGGACCGAGCGGGACTACGTCAAGGACGCGGCCAAGGTGCGCGCCAGCGTGTTCCTCGTGCACGGCATGCAGGACCTCAACGTCCGTACCCGGCACCTCGGCCAGTGGTGGGACGCCCTGGCACGGCACGGGGTGCGGCGCAAGATCTGGCTGTCCCAGACCGGCCATGTCGACCCCTTCGACTACCGGCGCGGCGCCTGGGTCGACACCCTGCACCGCTGGTTCGACCATGAACTGCTCGGCTACGACAACGGGATCGACCGCGAGCCGATGGCCGACATCGAGCGCCACCCCGACCAGTGGGTCACCTCGCCGACCTGGCCCCCGCGCACCACCCGCACCGTCACCCTGCACCCGGCCCCGGGTGCCCGGCCCGGCGTCGGCACCCTCGGGGCGCGCTCCGCCACCGGCACCGAGGCCTTCACCGACGACCCGACGCTCGGCGAGACCGACTGGGCCGCGCACCTGACCACGCCCACCCCCGAGAAGGCCGGCTTCCTGACCGCACCGCTCAGCCACGACCTGCGCCTGTCCGGCTCCTCCCGGGTGACGGTCACCGCGACCCCGAGCACCGCGTCGGCCCATCTGTCCGCCGTCCTCGTCGACCTCGGGCCCGACACCCTTCGCGACTACGCCGACGACGGCGAGGGCATCAGCACGCTGACCCGGCGCACCTGCTGGGGCGAGAGCACGGCCGGTGACAGCGCCTGCTTCAAGGAGACCCGGGCGAAGACGACCGAGGCCGGCTTCACGGTGTTCAGCCGCGGCTGGGCCGACCTCGGCCATCACGCCTCGCTCGACAGAGGCGTGCCGCTCACCCCGGGCACGGCCTACACCATGACCCTGAACCTCGCGGCCACCGACCATGTCGTACCCGCGGGGCACCGGCTGGCCCTGATCATCGCGGGCACCGACCGGGACCTCATCGAACCCCCGTCCACCAGGCCGACGCTCACGCTGGACCTCTCCCGCACGACAGCCGACCTCCCGCTCGCCTAGCCGGTGCGGCCGCCGAGGGGCGCACAACCCGCGCCCCTCAGACGGCCGTGAGCGCCAGCCCGGCCGCCTCCCGCGCGCATCCCCACGCCACCGTGACCCCGGCGCCGCCATGGCCGTAGTTGTGCACCAGCACCGGGCCGCCGCCCGGCAGCGCCTCCCGCTCCAGCCGTACCGCATCGCGCACCGGCCGCAGGCCCACCCGATGTTCCAGCACCCGGGCTCCCGCGATCTCCGCCCGTACCGCCGCACAGCGGGCGACGATCGCCGCGGCCACGGCCGGGTCCGGCTCCGGCGACCAGTCGTCCTCCTGCGACGTACCGCCGAGCAGCAGTCTGCCGGGCTGCGGGATGAAGTAGGTGGAGTCGGTGGGGGAGCGGTCGACGGAGACGTACCAGTTCGTGATCCCCGGGTTCGCCACCACGACCAGCTGCCCGCGCACCGGCCGTACCGCCGGGTCCGGCACCAGGGACCGGGCCCCGAGTCCCGTGCAGTTGACCACGACGGCCGCCGGCACCGCGGCCAGGTCGGTCACCTCGCGCGACTCCACCGCGCCACCGGCCCGTACGAGCCGCTCCCGCAGCCAGCCCAGATACACCGGCATGTCGATCACCGGCAGCCGCGCCGCCAGCCCGTCCGCCACCGCCCGCAGCCCCGGCACCCGGCCGGCCCAGTCGCCCAGCTCGTCCAGCCGGACCCCCTCGTGTACGCCCTCGACCAGACGTACGCCCGTCTCCCGCGGCCGGAGGGCCAACTCCTCGTACACCGCGAGGGATTCCAGCGCCCACGCCCCGGCCAGCGGCTCCGGTTCGATGCGGTACGGCCACCACAGGCCGCCGGCGACCGCCGAGACCGTCCGCTCGGCCGGCTCCCGCGCCCACACCCGCACCCGCCGCCCCGACTCGGCCAGCACCACGGCCGTCGTGAGGCCGGCGACCCCGCCCCCGACCACGATCACTTCGTCACCCGGCTCGCTGTCCACGCCAGGACGATAGGCCCTGCCCGGACTAAGGGACAGCGCCCGGCGAATATGTCATGCGGCGCTCACATCCGTCCCGGTGTGGGGATACTCACAGCATGTCTGCCGTATACGCGACCTTCGGCGTGGCTCCGGCGATGCGCGCCGGGGGTGTCCTCGCCGACGGCGGTGTCCGGACCCACCGCGACTTCCTGGACTTCGTCGTGGACGGCCGCCCCCTGCTGCCGCTCCTGTCCGACCTGGACGCCGTCTCCCCGCTCGCCTCCGACGTGCCGCCCGCGATCTTCACCGCGCACGTCCGGGCGCTGCTGCTGGAGGCCGGACCCCCGCTGGCGGACGGCCGGTTCGTCCTCTACGGCTGCCCCGAGTGCGAGGACCTGGCCTGCGGAGCGGTCACGGCCGTCATCGAGCGCGACGGCGAGGACTACGTGTGGCGGGACCTCGCCTGGCAGACGGGACCGCGGGCGGACCTGGAGCGCGACGGCTATCACGGCATAGGACCGTTCCGCTTCCACGGCCCCGAGTACCGCGCCGCCCTCACCGCCCTGGTCGACGGCCCCGCCGCACCCCGCCGCCGGGTCCTGCTGATCGGCGCCCGGGCCGGCGGGCTCGCCCGGACGGCCGCCGCGCTGCGCGCCATCGGCGTCGGCGCGGACATCACCCCGGACGCCCGGGACGTGCCCGCCGAGGAACTGCGCGGATACGGCGCCGTCGCCTTCGCCGACACGGTCACCGCGGCCGAACGCGCCGAGATGCGGCGGGCGTTGGAGCGCGCCGGCATCGAGGCCGGGTGCGTCGAGGCGCCCGCCCCGATCGTGCCGGTCTTCGTCGCCCAGATCGAGCAGGCCCTGGACCGCGGCCCGCTCCCGGGGCGCCGGCTGACGGCGCTGGCCGCCGCCGACGGCACGGCGGTCGTGGAGGTGACCTCGGCGTGCCGGGTGCGGATCACCGCGTACCGCCAAGGCCGGCTCCGCCGCAACCGCGCCCACGAGGTCTTCGACGGCACCCTGACACCCGGCCGGCACCGCGTCCCCCTGGACCCGGGGGCCGTCAAGGGGGACGCCTACCTGGTCGCCCGGACCGCACAGGCCGTGCTCGTGGCACCGGTGCACCACGGCACAACAGGCTGAGGCACACCCGACCAGCCAGCCCCTTAAACTCGGCGTCTGATGACTGCCACTCTCGTCGCCAAGAACCTCGCCGCCGGGCACGGCGACCGCTCCCTCTTCTCCGGGCTCGACCTCGTCGTCGCGCCCGGCGACGTGATCGGGCTGGTCGGTGCCAACGGCGCGGGCAAGTCCACCCTGCTGCGGATGCTCGCCGGGCTGCTCGCGCCCGAGCACGGCGAGCTGCGGCTGTCCCCGCCGGCCGCAACCGTCGGCCATCTGCCGCAGGAGCCGGAGCGCAGGCCGGGGGAGACCGTCCGGGAGTTCCTCGGCCGCCGCACCGGCGTGACCGCCGCACAGCGCGTGATGGACGAGGCCACGCAGGCGCTGGTGGACGGCGCCCCCGGGGCCGACGACGCCTACGCCACCGCCCTGGAGCGCTGGCTCGGCCTCGGCGGCGCGGACCTGGAGGAGCGTGCGGAGGAAGCGGCCGACTCGCTCGGCCTCGCCGTCGGCCTGGACCAGCCGATGACCTCCCTCTCCGGCGGCCAGGCCGCCCGCGCCGGCCTCGCCTCCCTCCTGCTGTCCCGCTACGACGTCTTCCTCCTGGACGAGCCCACCAACGACCTCGACCTCGACGGCCTGGAGCGCCTCGAACGCTTCGTCACCGGTCTGCGCGCGGGCACGGTCGTCGTCAGCCACGACCGCGAGTTCCTCACCCGCACGGTCACCAAGGTCCTGGAACTCGACCTGGCCCAGCAGCAGATCAACCTCTACGGCGGCGGCTACGCGGCCTACCTGGAAGAGCGCGAGGTGGCCCGCCGGCACGCCCGCGAGGACTACGAGGAGTACGCCGACAAGCGGGGCGCCCTCCAGGACCGCGCCCAGATGCAGCGCACCTGGATGGACAAGGGCGTGAAGAACGCCCGGCGCAAGGCCGGCAACGACAACGACAAGATCGGCCGCAAGTTCCGCAGCGAGGCCAGTGAGAAGCAGGCCGCCAAGGCCCGCCAGACGCAGCGCATGATCGAACGCCTGGAGGTGGTCGAGGAGCCGCGCAAGGAGTGGGAGCTGCGCATGGAGATCGCGTCCGCCCCGCGCTCCGGAGCGGTGGTCGCCACCCTGCGGGACGCCGAGGTACGGCGCGGGGACTTCACCTTCGGACCGGTGTCCCTCCAGATCGACTGGGCGGACCGGGTCGCGGTCACCGGCGCCAACGGCGCGGGCAAGTCGACCCTGCTGGGCGCGCTGCTGGGCCGTGTCCCGCTCGACTCCGGGCACGCCGCGCTCGGCTCCGGCGTCCTGGTCGGCGAGGTCGACCAGGCCCGGGGGCTGTTCCACGGCCCGGAGACCCTGCTGGACGCCTTCTGCGCGGCCGTGCCCGACACCGAGCCGGTCGAGGTCCGCACGCTGCTCGCCAAGTTCGGCCTGAAGTCGGAGCACGTCCTGCGCCAGGCCGCGACCCTCTCCCCGGGCGAACGCACCCGTGCCGCCCTCGCCCTGCTCCAGGGCCGGGGCGTCAACCTCCTCGTCCTCGACGAGCCGACGAACCACCTCGACCTGCCCGCCATCGAACAGCTGGAGCAGGCCCTGGACGCCTACACCGGCACCCTCCTCCTGGTCACCCACGACCGCCGCATGCTGGACGCGGTCAGCGTGTCCCGCCACCTGGAGGTCGCGGACGGAAAGGTGACGGAGCGCTAGCAAGCGGAAGCCGGGTGCCGGGTCAAGGCGGTCCCCGGTTAAGGCGGGTCCCGGGGTTTCGGCCCGGGACCCGGACAGTGCCCCGCCGGGCTACCGCTTCTTCGGGTCCAGCAGGCCCGCCCGCCGCAGCGCGTCGGCCATCGCGCTGTTGCCCGGCGGCGGGGCCTGACGCCCGCCCCGGTCGCCGCCCTTGTCGCCACCGCGGCCCTGGCGCTGGCCCTGCCGCTGCTGGGGCGGCCGGGCGCCGCCGCCGCGCTGCTGCCGGCCGCCGCCCTGGCCCTGCGGCGACGCCTCGTCGTCCAGGCGCAGGGTGAGCGCGATCCGCTTGCGCGGGATGTCCACGTCGAGGACCTTCACCTTGACGATGTCACCCGGCTTCGCCACATCGCGCGGGTCCTTGACGAACGTCTTCGACATCGCCGACACATGCACCAGGCCGTCCTGGTGGACGCCGATGTCCACGAACGCGCCGAAGGCGGCCACGTTCGTCACCACGCCCTCCAGGACCATCCCGGCGGCCAGGTCGGAGATCTTCTCCACGCCCTCCTTGAAGGTGGCCGTCCGGAACGCCGGACGCGGGTCACGCCCGGGCTTCTCCAGCTCCTTCAGGATGTCCGTCACCGTGGGCAGACCGAAGGTGTCGTCCACGAAGTCGGCGGGCCGCAGCGAGCGCAGCACGCCCGTGTTGCCGACGAGGGAGGCCACCTCCTGGCCCGTGGTCTTCACCATGCGGCGCACCACCGGATACGCCTCGGGGTGCACGCTGGACGCGTCCAGCGGGTCGTCGCCGCCCCGGATCCGCAGGAAGCCCGCGCACTGCTCGAACGCCTTCGGACCGAGCCGCGCCACCTTCTTCAGCTCCGAGCGGGAGCGGAACGGCCCGTTGGCGTCCCGGTGCGCGACGATGTTCTCGGCGAGCCCGGAGGAGATGCCCGACACCCGCGCGAGCAGCGGCACGGACGCGGTGTTCACGTCCACGCCGACGCCGTTCACACAGTCCTCGACGACCGCGTCCAGCGAGCGGGACAGCTTCACCTCGGACAGGTCGTGCTGGTACTGGCCGACCCCGATCGACTTGGGGTCGATCTTCACCAGCTCGGCCAGCGGGTCCTGGAGCCGACGGGCGATGGAGACCGCGCCGCGCAGCGACACGTCCAGGTCCGGCAGCTCCTGCGAGGCGTAACTCGAGGCCGAGTACACCGAGGCGCCGGCCTCGGACACCATCACCTTGGTGAGCTTCAGCTCCGGGTGCCTGGCGATCAGCTCGGTGGCGAGCTTGTCGGTCTCACGGGACGCGGTGCCGTTGCCGATCGCGACCAGCTCGACCGCGTGCTCCTTCGACAGCCGCGCCAGCTTGGCGATCGCCTCGTCCCACTTGTTGGCGGGGACGTGCGGGTAGATCACGTCGGTGGCCACCACCTTGCCGGTGGCGTCGACCACGGCGACCTTCACACCGGTGCGGAAGCCGGGGTCCAGGCCCAGGGTCGCCCGGGTGCCGGCCGGCGCGGCGAGCAGCAGGTCGCGCAGGTTCGCGGCGAACACGTTCACCGCCTCGTCCTCCGCCGCCGTACGCAGCCGGAGCCGCAGGTCGATGCCGAGGTGGACCAGGATCCGGGTGCGCCAGGCCCAGCGGACGGTGTCCGTGAGCCACTTGTCGGCGGGCCGGCCGCGGTGGGCGATGCCGAACCGCGCGGCGATGATGCCCTCGTAGGAGGACGGGCCGTCGGTGGCCTCCTCCGGCTCCAGGACGAGGTCCAGGACCTCCTCCTTCTCACCGCGCAGCATCGCCAGGATCCGGTGCGAGGGCAGCTCGGTGAACGGCTCCGCGAAGTCGAAGTAGTCGGCGAACTTGGCGCCCGCCTCCTCCTTGCCCTCGCGCACCTTCGCGGCCAGCCGGCCGCGCACCCACATGCGCTCGCGCAACTCGCCGATCAGGTCGGCGTCCTCCGAGAACCGCTCGGTGAGGATCGCCCGCGCGCCGTCCAGCGCGGCCTGCGGATCGGCGACGCCCTTGCCGGCGTCCACGAACGCGGCGGCGGCCGCCAGGGGGTCCACCGTCGGGTCGCCGAGCAGGCCCTCGGCCAGCGGCTCCAGGCCCGCCTCGCGCGCGATCTGCGCCTTGGTGCGCCGCTTGGGCTTGTAGGGGAGGTAGATGTCCTCCAGCCGCGCCTTGGTCTCGGCGCCCCGGATCCGGGCCTCGAGCTCCTCGGTCAGCTTGCCCTGCTCGCGCACCGACTCCAGGATCGCGGTCCGCCGCTCCTCCAGCTCCCGCAGATAGCGCAGCCGCTCCTCGATCGTGCGCAGCTGCGCGTCGTCGAGCATCTCGGTCGCTTCCTTGCGGTAGCGGGCGATGAAGGGCACCGTCGAACCGCCGTCGAGCAGCTCCACCGCGGCCTTCACCTGCCGCTCCCGTACGCCGAGTTCCTCGGCGATCCTGCCTTCGATGGATCCCGCTCCGATGGATCCGGGTGTCGTCACGATCCCGTACCGCCTTCTCCGCTGAGGTTGCGCGGCAATTGTGGCAGGTGACGCCGACCACCGGGGATCAGGGCGGCACGCGGCATGGCGGAAAAGGTGGGAAATCCGTCGTTGCCGTCATCGCGCGGCCCGCCAACAATCGTGGACATGACGCCACGCACCCTTCTCGTCGTCCTCTTCGACGGCGTCCAGAGTCTCGACGTCACCGGTCCCGTGGAGGTCTTCACCGGTGCCGAGCGGCACACCCCCGGCTCGTACCGCCTCCGTACCGCCTCCCTGGACGGCGGCCCGGTGCGCACCTCCAGCGGGCTGACCGTCGTACCGGACGGGTCCCTGGCCGGGGAAGCCGGTCCGCACACGCTGGTGGTGCCCGGCGGGGAGGGCACCGAGGGCCCCGATCCGCGGCTGGTGGAGTGGCTGCGGGCGCACGGCCCGCGGGCCCGGCGCCTGGTCTCCGTCTGCACCGGTGCCTTCCTGCTCGCCCGGGCCGGGCTGCTGGACGGCCGACGGGTGACCACGCACTGGGCGTACTGCGCGAAGCTCGCCCGGGACCACCCGGCCGTCGAGGTCGACCCGGACCCGGTCTACGTCCGGGACGGGCCCGTGGCCACCTCGGCCGGGGTCACCGCGGGCATCGACCTCGCGCTCGCGCTGGTCGAGGAGGACCTCGGCCGGCAGGCCGCGCTGACCGTCGCCCGGCACCTGGTGGTGTTCCTGCGCCGGCCGGGCAACCAGGCCCAGTTCAGCGCCCAGCTCGCCGCCCAGACCGCCCGGCGCGAGCCGCTGCGGGACGTCCAGCAGTGGATCACCGAGCACCCGGACGCCGATCTGGGCGTCGAGGCGCTCGCCGCCCGCGCCGCCCTCTCCGCGCGCCAGTTCACCCGCGCCTTCCAGGCCGAGACCGGCACGACGCCCGGCCGGTACGTCGACCGGGTCCGCCTCGAACACGCCCGGCGGCTGCTGGAGGACACCTCCGACGGCGTCGAGCGGATCGCCCGCGCCAGCGGCTACGGCACCCCCGAGGCCATGCGCCGCGCCTTTCTGCGCACCCTCGGCACCTCCCCGGCCGAGTACCGGCGCCGGTTCCGCCCGGCGACCGCCCTCTGACCCCTCACCCTCTACGGAAGGACAAGCCTGTGCAGATCGCCGTCGTTCTCTACGACCGGTTCACCGCCCTCGACGCCGTCGGCCCCTACGAGACCCTGGGCCGGCTCCCGGACGCGGAGACCGTGTTCGTCGCCGAGCGCACCGGACCCCACCGCACCGACACCGGACACCTCGCGCTCACCGCCGACCGCACCCTCGCCGACGTACCGTCCCCGGACATCGTGGTGGTGCCGGGCGGTCCCGGCCAGAACGCGCAGATGGACAACCCGGTGCTGCTGGACTGGCTGCGCGCGGCCGACGCGACCAGCGCCTGGACCACCTCCGTGTGCACGGGCTCGCTGCTGCTGGCCGCCGCCGGGCTGCTCACCGGGCGCCGCGCCACCTCGCACTGGCTGGCCCTGGACCAGCTGCCGCGCTTCGGCGCCGAGCCCACCGGGGAGCGGGTGGTCGTGGACGGCAAGTACGTCACCGCGGCCGGGGTCTCCTCCGGCATCGACATGGGGCTGACGCTGCTCGGCAGGGTCGCGGGCGACGAACACGCCATGGCCGTCCAGCTGCTGACGGAGTACGACCCGCAGCCGCCCTACGACGCCGGCTCCCCTCAGAAGGCCCCGGCCCACCTGGTCGCGGAGTTCCGCACCAGGAGCCGCTTCATCCTGTCGTAGGGACGCTCCAGCCGAACCGCGGCGGCCGGCGTTCCAGGAACGCGGCGACACCCTCCTCCATCTCCCCGCCGGCCCGCGCCTGGGCGGCCCAGTGGGCGTCGCGGTCGGTCCGGCCGTTCGCGAACTCCTTCGCGGCGGCCTGGGTGAGCTGGGAGCGGGACACCAGGGTCCGGGCCAGCTCGGCCACCCGCTTGTCCAGTTCGCCCTCGGGCAGCACCTCGTCCACGAACCCGGTGCGCAGCGCCCGCTCGGTGTCGATCAACTCGGCCGAGAACAGCAGGTACTTGGCGGTGGCCGGGCCGACCAGCGACACCAGACGGCGGGTGGAGGAGGCCGGGTAGACGATGCCGAGCCGGGCCGGGGTCACCCCGAACAGGGCGCCCTCCTCCGCCAGCCGCAGATCGCAGGCCCCGGCGAGCTGCGCCCCGCCGCCCACGCAGTGCCCGCGCACCGCGGCGAGCGTCGGCTTGGGGAAGGCGGCGAGGGCCTCCTCGGCCGCCACCGCGAGTTCCTGCGGCTCCGCCGAGCCCCGGAGCGAGGAGATGTCCGCGCCCGCGCAGAAGGTGGCGCCCGCGCCGGTCAGCACGAGCACCCGTACGCCGGGGTCGCGCGCCAGCTCGTCGAGCAGCGGCGGGAGGGCCCGCCACATCGCCGCGGTCATGGCGTTGCGCTTCGCCGGGTGACGGATCACCACGGTGGCTACGGAGTCGGCGATGTGGTGGGACAGCTCAGGGTCCATGGGCCGGATGTTACCGGCCGGTCCGGGCGCACCGGCGGGGACCGGTCACGCGTTACGGAGGACGGTCCAGCGGGGACAAAGGGGAGATACGGCGGCAAAGGGGTTGTTGTTCGAGGAGGCGGCGATGGCCAGGTTCCGCAGGCCGAAGGACCGGGCGGCGAAGATGCGCCAGGGGTACGGCTGGCTCGCGGCGCTCGGTGTGATCCTCGTGCTCGCTGGGCTCGTCGGACTCGTCTACACCGGTCTGGCCACCCTGACCTCCATGCTGCTGTTCGGCTGGCTGCTGCTGATCGGCGGGATCGTCGGCCTGCTGCACGCCATCCAGGCCCGTGGCACCAGCTTCTTCTGGCTCGGTGTCATCGTCGCCGCCCTGAACATCGCCGCCGGCGTCGTCGTCATCCGGCTGCCGCACGCGGCGGCCGCCGCGCTCACCATGTTCGCCGCCCTGCTGTTCCTCAGCGCCGGTCTCTTCCGGATCGTCGGCAGCCTGGTGGTGCGTGGTCCGCAGTTCGGCTGGACCCTGCTGCTCGGCGTCTTCGACCTGTTGCTCGGGATCCTGGTCCTCGCCCACTGGCCGAGCAGCAGCCAGTACGTCATCGGCGCCTTCTTCTCCCTGGCCCTGCTCTTCGACGGCCTCGGCCTGCTGGCCACCGGCTACAGCGGCCGCCGGGTCGTGGGGCTCGTCTCGCAGTAGGAGCGGCGGCCCGGATCCGCGGCACGGGAAGAGTGGGGTGCCGCCACCGGACAGGAACGCTCCCACACGTGACCGTGTCATACGCAGTCGGTCAGAAAGCGCTCGATACTCGCTGACTTGTGTTCAGTCAGAGGGGCCGGAGCCGGTCGTTGCCAACACTCGACCTGTGGCGACAATCGAGCGCGAAGGTGGCGATCGGACGATGGACGACCACGGGCGCGGGGCCGGCCCGCGCCCAGCGGGGGGCGCCGAGCGGCAGCCCGATCCACTGCCGTACGAGGGTGTGTGGCGGTTCACCGCCCCCGCCGAGGACGCCTCGGTCCCGCGGGCCCGGCACGCGGTCCGGGACCTGCTGCTGCGCCAGGGCGTACCGGTCTCCGACGATCTGGCGGACGGGCTGCTGCTGATCGTCTCCGAGCTGGTCACGAACGCCGTACGGCACGCGGCCCTGCTGTCGCCGACGCTCGCCGTGGAGGTCGCCGTCGGGGCGGAGTGGGTGCGGGTGTCCGTGGAGGACAACCATCCGTACCGGCCGACCGCCCTGGAGGCCGATCACGGCCGGACCGGCGGCCGGGGCCTGCTCCTGGTCCGCGAGGTGGCCCGGGAGGCGGGCGGGGCGCTCGACGTGGAGCACACGGCGAGCGGCGGCAAGGTGATCTGGGCCACCCTGCCGCTCAAGCCCGCGGCGCTGTCGTAGCCGACGGGCCTGCCGGGCCGGGGTTCACCAGCCCGCGGACGGGCCGGTCAGCTCCCTGATCGCCGGGCGTGCCGCGTCCAGCACCGTCATGAACCACGCCGAGAACGGGTCCCGGGCGTGCCGCTCGGCCAGCTCGGCCGCCGTCACATACGCGGCCTGGGCGACCTCCTCGGGATCCGGGGCGAGTGGTGCCTGCACCAGACCGACGAACAGGTGGTTGAACTCCTGCTCCACCAGGCCCGACACCGGGTCCGGGTGGTTGTAGCGGACGGTGCCCGCCTCCGCGAGCAGCGAGGGGGAGACGCCCAGTTCCTCGTACGTCCGCCGGGCCGCCGCGGCGAACGGCGCCTCGCCCGGGCAGGGGTGCCCGCAGCAGGTGTTGGACCACACACCGGGGGAGTGGTACTTGCCGAGCGCCCGCTGCTGGAGCAGCATCCGGCCCTGCTCGTCGAAGAGGAAGACCGAGAAGGCACGGTGCAGCTGCCCGGGCGGCTGGTGCGCGGCCAGCTTCTCCGCCGTGCCGGTCGTCACACCCTTCTCGTCGACCAGTTCCAGCAAAATCGCCTCTGCGGTGCCGTTCGACGAGTTGTGCGTCGCGGTGGCAGGTGTGATCGGCATACCCATCCTTCGCCTCGGTCCTCGCGCTCCAGTCTGCCGTACGAATCCGGCACTCCCGGCACTTCCCCGCATGTCCGCATGTCCGTGCGCGGCCGGGCGCCGGGAGCGGACCCGGTGGATCATCGTGCCCGGTGGCAGATACACGGAACCCCGCGCCGGGGTCGAACATCCGTGCCCGGGGTCAGTGGCACAGGCGGGCCTCGTGCTCCGCGTGCCCGCTCGGCTCCAGCTGGAAGGTGCAGTGCTCCACGTCGAAGTGGTCGCCGAGGCAGCCCTGCAACTCGTGCAGCATCTTCTCGTGGCCGATGGCGTTCAGCGCCTCCGAGCTGACCACCACGTGCGCCGACAGCACCGGCATGCCCGAGGTGATCGTCCAGGCGTGCAGATCGTGGACGTCCTCCACGCCGTCCAGGGCCAGGATGTGCGCCCGGACCTCCGCCATGTCGACGTTCTTGGGGGCCGCCTCCAGCAGCACGTCCAGCGTCTCGCGCAGCAGCTTCAGCGTCCTCGGCACGATCATCAGCCCGATCACCAGCGAGGCGACGGGGTCGGCCGGCTGCCAGCCCGTGGTCAGGATCACCGCCGCCGAGATCAGCACGGCGACCGAGCCGAGCGCGTCCGCGGCCACCTCCAGGAAGGCGCCGCGCACGTTCAGGCTCTCCTTCTGCCCGCGCATCAGCAGCACGAGCGAGACGGAGTTCGCGACCAGCCCGATCAGACCGAAGACGACCATCAGGCCGCCCCGGGTCTCCGCGGGGGTGACGAACCGCTGGACCGCCTCGTACAGGACGTACCCGCCGACGCCGAGCAGCAGCAGACAGTTGGCCAGGGCGGCGAGGATCTCGGCGCGGGCGTAGCCGAAGGTGCGGTGGGTGCTCGGCGGGCGGCCGGCGAAGTGGATCGCGAGCAGGGCCATGCCGAGGCCCACCGCGTCGGTGGCCATGTGTGCCGCGTCGGCGATCAGCGCGAGCGAGTCCGCGACCAGGCCGCCGACGATCTCGACCACCATGATCGTGAGCGTGATGCCCAGCGCGATCCGCAACCGGCCCCGGTACGCGGCCGTGGCCGTACCCGGAGGCGCCGTGTGTGCGTGCCCGTGGTCGTGCCCAGCCCCCATGGAAACCGCCCTTCCCCGTTGTCTCGGGTCCGTTCTCGTGCCCCAGTCAACTACGGGTGGGGGGTATCGGGCAACGCGGCACTGAACACCGTTGTCATGTGCCCTGACCTGCGGAAACGATCCGCTGGTCAGGGCGCCGGCCGGAGCGCGGGCGGGGGTGGCGGGCGCGGGTCAGCCGCCGTGGTGCAGCCGCCAGCCCTCCCAGGCCGACGCGACCATCTCGCGCACCCCGCGCCGGGCCTGCCAGGACAGCTCGCGGGCGGCCCGCTCGGCGGAGGCGACCGCGCGCGGCGCGTCCCCCGGCCGGCGCGCCTCGACCAGCGGCTCCCGGTGGTCCCCGGTGACCTCGCCGATCACCGTGATCAGCTCGCGCACCGAGACCCCCTCGCCCCGGCCGATGTTCAGCGTCAGATCACCGGAGAGGGTGCCGTCCGCCAGCCGCCGCGCCGCCGCCAGATGGGCCTCGGCGAGATCGGCGACATGGATGTAGTCCCGGACGCAGGTGCCGTCCGGCGTCGGATAGTCGTCACCGAAGATCCGCGGCGCCTCGTCACGGGTGAGCCGGTCGAAGACCATGGGCACGATGTTGAACACCCCCGTGTCCGCCAGCTCCGGGGCGGCCGCGCCCGCCACGTTGAAGTAGCGCAGGCACACCGTGGAGATCCCGTGTGCCTTTCCGGCCGCCCGCACCAGCCACTCCCCGGCCAGCTTGGTCTCGCCGTACGGGTTGACCGGCGCGCACGGGGTGTCCTCGGTGATCAGGTCCACGTCCGGATTGCCGTACACGGCCGCCGACGAGGAGAAGACCAGCCGGCGGACGCCCGCCTCGGCGACCGCGTCCAGGAGCGTGGCGAGGCCGCCGACGTTCTCCCGGTAGTAGCGGGTCGGCTGCGCCACCGACTCGGCGACCTGCTTGCGCGCCGCGAGATGGACGACGCCGGTCACGCCGTACTCCCGCAGCACCTGCCGCAGCCGGTCCCCGTCCAGCGTCGAGCCCTCGGCCAGCGGCACGTCCGCGGGCAGCCGCTCCGGTACCGCCGCCGACAGGTCGTCCAGTGCCACGACCTTCTCCCCGGCGCCCGCCATGGCCCGTGCCACATGCGCCCCGATGTATCCGGCCCCGCCGGTGATCAGCCACGTCATGGTCGTCCACCCTATGCCGACACCCAGGGTGTCCTGGATGCCCGGGTCTGCGCCCACGGGTTTGTGGGCCGGGCCCCCGATCCCCGATGATGATCGCGGCAAAGGCCCGGGCAGGCCCCGTGGACCGGGCTGTGAACGGCCGGTGAACACGGGCTTCCACCCATCCGATACCCTCTGCCGACATGCCGCCCGGGCCGCAGGCAGGGCGCCCACCATGCAGAAGTCCGGTGCCGCCGCGCGCCGGCGTCCAGGGAGTGAGTTCGGTTGTCGACCGCCATCGTCACGGGTCAGCCGGTCCCCGGATCGTCGCTCGACCACGATCTGCGGTCCCTCGGCTTCGATGTGCGCACGGCAGCGGACGCCGCCGAGGCCGAGACCCTGCTCGCCGCCGCCCCGGCCGGCGACCGCGTGGCCCTGGTCGACGCCCGCTTCGTCGGCCACCCGCACGCCCTGCGCCTCGGTCTGACCGACCCGCGCTTCCCGCTCTCCGCGATCCCCGGCGCCGTCACCGCCCAGCCGGCCGCCCGGCAGGCGCTGACCCGGGCCCTGGCCCGCGAGACCTCCGCCGGCGGCGGCACCGGTACGGCCGTGGACGTCGGCAGCCTCGCCGACCGCCTCGTCACCGCGCTCGACGCCGACGGCAGCGCCGTACACCGCCCGGAGCTCGGCAGCCTGGTCGCGGAGGTGCCCGAGGACCCGCAGGCCCGCAACGAGGCCCGGCAGGCCGTCGCCGCCGTCGACGACGAGGCCGTACGCCTGAAGTCGGCCGTGAAGTCCCGGGACGGCTTCTTCACCACCTTCTTCATCAGCCCGTACTCGCGCTACATCGCCCGCTGGTGCGCCCGCCGCGGCCTGACCCCGAACCAGGTCACCACCGCCTCGCTGCTCACCGCGCTCATCGCGGCCGGCTGCGCGGCCACCGGCACCCGGGGCGGCTTCGTCGCCGCCGGTGTGCTGCTCATCGCCTCCTTCGTGCTGGACTGCACCGACGGCCAGCTCGCCCGCTACGCCCTGAAGTACTCCACGCTCGGCGCCTGGCTGGACGCCACCTTCGACCGGGCCAAGGAGTACGCCTACTACGCCGGCCTCGCCCTCGGCGCGGCGCGCGGCGGCGACGACGTATGGGCCCTCGCCCTCGGCGCGATGGTGCTCCAGACCTGCCGGCACGTGGTCGACTTCTCCTTCACCGAGGCCAACCACGACGCCACCGCCAACACCAGCCCCACCGCCGCCCTCTCCGACAAGCTCGACAGCGTCGGCTGGACGGTCTGGGTACGGCGGATGATCGTGCTGCCGATCGGCGAGCGCTGGGCGATGATCGCGGTGCTCACGGCGGCCACGACCCCCCGGATCACCTTCTCCGTCCTGCTCGTCGGCTGCGCCTTCGCGGCGACGTACACCACGGCCGGGCGGGTGCTGAGGTCCGTGACCCGCAGGGCGAGCCGCACCGACCGGGCGGCACAGGCCCTCGCCGACCTCGCCGACAACGGCCCGCTCGCCGCCCTCGTGGCCCGCCTCACACGCGTCCGCCTCGGCGCCCCGCTGCTCGTGGCCCTCGCCGGTACGGCGATCCTCGCCGCGTCCCTCTTCTCCGGAGTGACCTGGGCCCCGGTCGCGGGTGCCGCCGTCTACGCCATCACCGCGGGGCAGGCCCTGTACCGCCCCCTCAAGGGCGCCCTGGACTGGCTGGTACCGCCCCTCTTCCGGGCCGCCGAGTACGGCACCGTCCTCGTCCTGGCGGCCAAGGCCGGGGTGAACGGAGCACTGCCCGCGGCTTTCGGGCTGGTGGCGGCCGTCGCCTACCATCACTACGACACGGTGTACCGCATCCGCGGCAACGCCGGAGCGCCCCCGGCCTGGCTGGTGCGCTCCATCGGGGGGCACGAGGGGCGCACGCTCCTCGTCACGGTCCTGGCCGCGGTCCTCACCGCGGCGCAGTTCAAGGTCGCGCTCACGGTGCTCGCCGTGGCCGTCGCCCTCGTGGTGCTCGCCGAGAGCATCCGCTTCTGGGTGTCCGCTGGGGCGCCCGCCGTACACGACGAAGGAGAACCCGCATGATCGGCCTCGTGCTGGCGGCCGGCGCCGGACGGCGTCTGCGCCCCTACACCGACACCCTGCCCAAGGCGTTGGTGCCGGTGGGGCCCGCGGGCATCGAGGGTGAGCCCACGGTCCTCGACCTGACCCTGGCCAACTTCGCCGAGGTCGGTCTGACCGAGGTCGCGGTCATCGTCGGCTACCGCAAGGAGGCCGTGTACGAGCGCAAGGCGGCCCTGGAGGCGAAGTACGGCCTGAAGCTCACCCTCATCGACAACGACAAGGCCGAGGAGTGGAACAACGCCTACTCCCTGTGGTGCGGCCGGGACGCCCTGAAGGACGGCGTGATCCTCGCCAACGGCGACACCGTGCACCCGGTCTCGGTGGAGAAGACGCTGCTGGCCGCCCGCGGTGAGGGCAGGAAGATCATCCTCGCGCTGGACACCGTGAAGTCCCTGGCCGACGAGGAGATGAAGGTCGTCGTCGACCCCGCCAAGGGGATGACGAAGATCACCAAGCTGATGGACCCGGCCGAGGCGACTGGTGAGTACATCGGGGTCACCCTCATCGAGGGTGACGCCGCCGCCGAGCTGGCCGACGCACTGAAGACGGTCTGGGAGACGGACCCGCAGCAGTTCTACGAGCACGGCTACCAGGAGCTGGTCGACCGCGGTTTCCGGATCGACGTCGCGCCGATCGGCGACGTCGACTGGGTGGAGATCGACAACCACGACGACCTCGCCCGTGGCCGGGAGATCGCATGCCGCTCCTGACCCGGCTCATTCCCTCGCCGGTCGTCGTGGACATCCGCCCGGGTGCCCTGGACGACCTGGGGGCGGTCCTCGCCGATGAACGCATCGCCCAGTCCGGGCGGCTCGCGGTCGCCGTCAGCGGCGGCTCCGGCGCCCGGCTGCGCGAGCGGGTCTCGCCCTCGCTGCCCGGCGCCAGCTGGTACGAGGTGGGTGGCGGCACCCTGGACGACGCGGTCCGGCTGGCCGGCGAGATGAAGTCCGGCCACTACGAC
Organism: Streptomyces sp. NPDC127190; assembly: GCF_042672505.1. Lineage (NCBI taxonomy): Bacteria > Bacillati > Actinomycetota > Actinomycetes > Kitasatosporales > Streptomycetaceae > Streptomyces > Streptomyces sp. NPDC127190. Next base: position 118,716 of record NZ_JBHXVE010000020.1, on the reverse strand, counting down.
GCGGTGGTCGGCCTCGGCGGTGGCAAGATCATCGACTGCGCCAAGTTCGCGGCGGCCCGGGTGGGCCTGCCGCTGGTCGCCGTCCCCACCAACCTCGCCCACGACGGCCTGTGCTCACCGGTCGCGACCCTGGACAACGACGCGGGCCGCGGCTCCTACGGCGTGCCCAACCCGATCGCCGTGGTCATCGACCTGGACGTGATCCGCGAGGCCCCGGCCCGCTTCGTCCGGGCGGGCATCGGCGACGCGATCTCCAACGTCAACGCGATCGCGGACTGGGAGCTGTCCAACAGGGTCAACGGCGAGAAGATCGACGGTCTGGCCGCCGCCATGGCCCGGCAGGCCGGCGAGGCCGTGCTGCGGCACCCCGGCGGCATCGGGGACAACGACTTCCTCCAGGTGCTCGCCGAGGCGCTGGTCCTCAGCGGTATCGCGATGTCCGTGTCGGGCGACTCCCGCCCGTCCTCCGGCTCCTGCCACGAGATCAACCACGCCTTCGACCTGCTGTTCCCCAAGCGGGCGGCGGCCCACGGCGAGCAGTGCGGACTCGGCGCCGCCTTCGCGATGTACCTGCGCGGAGCGCACGAGGAGTCGGCCCACATGGCCGAGGTGCTGCGCCGGCACGGGCTTCCGGTGCTGCCGGAGGAGATCGGCTTCACCGTGGACGAGTTCGTCCGCGTCGTGGAGTTCGCTCCGGAGACCCGGCCCGGGCGCTACACGATCATCGAACACCTCGACCTCAAGACGAACCAGATCAAGGACATCTACGCCGACTATGTCAAGGCCATCGGTAGCTGAACTCCGTCCGGTCGTGCACCCCGCCGGGGTGAAGGACCGGCGCAGCGGTGAGCACTGGGCGGGGCGCCTCTACATGCGTGAGGTCTCCCTGCGGATCGACCGCTACCTGGTCAACACCCGGGTCACGCCCAACCAGCTCACCTACCTGATGACCGTCTGCGGTGTGCTCGCGGCCCCGGCCCTGCTGGTGCCGGGGATCGCGGGCGCCGTCCTCGGTGTCGTCGCCACCCAGCTGTACCTGCTGCTGGACTGCGTGGACGGCGAGATCGCCCGCTGGAAGAAGCAGTACTCGCTCAGCGGTGTCTATCTGGACCGGGTCGGCGCCTATCTCACCGACGCGGCCGTGCTGGTCGGCCTCGGTCTGCGCGCCGCCGACCTGTGGGGCGGCGGCCGGATCGACTGGCTGTGGGCCTTCCTCGGCACCCTCGCCGCGCTCGGCGCCATCCTGATCAAGGCCGAGACCGACCTCGTCGGTGTCGCCCGGCACCAGACCGGCAAGCCGCCGGTCCAGGAGGCCGCCGCGGAGCTGCGCTCCTCCGGGATGGCGCTGGCCCGCCGGGCCGCCGCCGCGCTCAAGTTCCACCGGCTGATCCTCGGCATCGAGGCCTCGCTGCTGATCGTGGTCCTCGCCGTCGCGGACCACATCCGCGGCGACCTGTTCTTCACCCGTCTCGGCACCGCCGTGCTGGCCGGCATCGCGATGCTCCAGACCGTGCTGCACCTGGTGTCCATCCTCGCCTCGCGCAGGCTGAAGTGAGTGCCATGAAGGTCGGCGCCGTCATCATCACCATGGGCAACCGGCCGGAGGAGCTGCGGGCCCTGCTCGACTCCGTGGCCAAGCAGGACGGCGACCGCGTCGAGGTGGTCGTCGTCGGCAACGGTTCCCCGGTGCCGGACGTGCCCGAGGGCGTACGGACCGTCGAGCTGCCCGAGAACCTGGGCATCCCCGGCGGCCGCAACGTCGGCATAGAGGCCTTCGGGCCGGCCGGCCGGGATGTCGACATATTGCTGTTCCTGGACGACGACGGCCTGCTCGCCCGCCATGACACCGCCCAGCTGTGCCGGGAGGCGTTCCAGGCGGACCCGGAGCTCGGCATCATCAGCTTCCGGATCGCCGACCCCGAGACCGGTGAGACCCAGCGCCGGCACGTGCCCCGGCTGCGTGCCTCCGACCCGATGCGCTCCTCCCGGGTGACCACCTTCCTCGGCGGCGCCAACGCCGTACGCACCCGTGTCTTCGCCGAGGTCGGCGGGTTGCCGGACGAGTTCTTCTACGCCCACGAGGAGACCGACCTGGCCTGGCGCGCGCTGAACGCGGGCTGGCTGATCGACTACCGGTCCGACATGGTGCTGTACCACCCGACGACCGCGCCCTCGCGGCACGCGGTCTACCACCGCATGGTCGCCCGCAACCGGGTCTGGCTCGCCCGCCGCAACCTGCCCACCCTCCTCGTCCCCGTCTATCTCGGGGTGTGGCTGCTGCTCACGCTGCTCCGCCGCCCCTCCGGTCCGGCCCTGAAGGCCTGGTTCGGCGGCTTCAAGGAGGGCTGGACCACGCCCTGCGGCCCGCGCCGGCCCATGCGGTGGCGCACGGTCTGGCGGCTGACCCGGCTGGGACGACCCCCGGTGATCTGAGAAGCTTCTTACCTGAAGAGCAAGCTTCTTACCGAGAGAGTCCTGGTTTCCACTCGTGAGTCACACAACGCATGACGGCGGTGTCGCGGTGAGCGCGGCGCCGTCGCCCGACGAGGGGCTGACGGCGGCCGAGCTCGCCGCCAAGTACGGGCTCGCCGTGAGCGGCGCCAGGCCCACGCTCGTCGAGTACGTCCGGCAGCTGTGGGGGCGGCGCCACTTCATCCTCGCCTTCTCCCAGGCCAAGCTGACGGCGCAGTACAGCCAGGCCAAGCTGGGCCAGCTCTGGCAGGTGGCCACCCCGCTGCTGAACGCCGGCGTGTACTACTTCATCTTCGGCGTCATCCTGCACGCGAGCCGGGGCCTGTCCCAGGACGTGTACATCCCGTTCCTGGTCACGGGCGTGTTCGTGTTCACCTTCACGCAGAGCTCGGTCATGTCGGGCGTCCGCGCGATCTCCGGCAACCTCGGTCTGGTGCGCGCCCTGCACTTCCCGCGCGCCTCGCTGCCCGTCTCCTTCTCGCTCCAGCAGCTCCAGCAGCTGCTCTTCTCGATGATCGTGATGTTCATCGTGGCGATCGGCTTCGGCAGCTACCCGAGCGCCTCCTGGCTGCTGATCGTGCCGGTCCTGCTGTTGCAGTTCCTGTTCAACACCGGGCTCGCGCTGATCGTGGCCCGCATGGGCGCCAAGACCCCGGACCTCGCCCAGCTGATGCCGTTCATCCTGCGCACCTGGATGTACACCTCCGGCGTGATGTTCTCCATCCACAAGATGATGGAGGGCCGCTCGGAGATCGCGGTCCGGCTGCTCCAGGTCAACCCGGCCGCGGTCTACATGGACCTGATGCGCTTCGCGCTGATCGACGGCTACGGCGCCTCGAACCTGCCCCCGCATGTGTGGGCCATCGCGCTGTTCTGGGCCGTGGCCGTCTTCGCGGGCGGCTTCGTGTACTTCTGGAAGGCGGAGGAGAGGTACGGCCGTGGCTGAGCAGCACACCGGGGACCGCCGCCCCACTGTCATCGCCGACGATCTGCACATCGTCTACCGGGTCAACGGCGCCAAGACCGGCAAGGGCAGCGCCACGGCGGCGCTCAGCCGGATCGTCCGGCGGGGCGAGGAGCGCGGGGTGCGCAAGGTGCACGCCGTGCGCGGGGTGTCCTTCGTCGCCTACCGCGGCGAGGCCATCGGCCTGATCGGCTCCAACGGCTCCGGCAAGTCCACTCTGCTGCGTGCCATCGCCGGACTGCTGCCCGCGGAGCGGGGCAAGGTCTACACCGACGGCCAGCCGTCCCTGCTGGGCGTGAACGCGGCTCTGATGAACGACCTGACGGGTGAACGGAACGTCATCCTGGGCGGGCTCGCCATGGGGATGTCCCGGGAGCAGATCAAGGAGCGTTATCAGGAGATCGTCGACTTCTCGGGCATCAATGAGAAAGGCGACTTCATCACGCTGCCGATGCGCACCTACTCCTCCGGTATGGCGGCCCGGCTCAGGTTCTCCATCGCCGCCGCCAAGGACCACGACGTCCTCATGATCGACGAGGCGCTCGCCACCGGTGACCGGAAGTTCCAGAAGCGCTCGGAGGACCGCATCCGGGAACTGCGCAAGGAAGCCGGCACGGTCTTTCTGGTCAGCCACAACAACAAGTCCATCCGGGACACCTGCAACCGCGTGCTCTGGCTGGAACGCGGTGAACTGCGTATGGACGGCCCGACCGAAGAGGTCCTGAAGGAGTACGAGAAGTTCACGGGTAAGTGACCCGGTTCGGCAGGGGCCCCGTCGGAAGCCTTCCGGCGGGGTCTCGCGCCTGTAAAGGAAACGTCAACTACGGTGGCCCCGAGGAATCTTGAGGGCAATCGGTGTGTTGTTGTGATGCGCAGGACACCCCCCTGAAGGCAGCTGCGTTGTACAACGTAAGCTGTACCGGTGCCGGAAAGCGGCAAGTAGGGAGATAATGCGCGACACCCTCCACCGGGCCGACCCGCGAATTGCTGGGCGGCGTGTCCGAAATAGTGTGTATTGGGTCGGCAGTGTAGAACGGGAGATGTGACGGCAATGGCTACGGAAACTCCCCAGCTCAACGCAGCATGTGCCGTCCCCGCCCCGGGCAGCGCGCGATGACGGCCGCGGAAACGGCGTCGGACCCGGAGCACGCCACCCTGTCGAAGGCCACGAGCGAGAACTTTCCCGTGGCCCCGTTCTTCCTGCCCAGGGAGTGGCGCGACGACCTCATGGCCGTCTACGGCTTCGCCCGGCTCGTCGACGACATCGGCGACGGCGATCTCGCCCCCGGCGGAGCCGACGCACGGCTGCTCGGTGTGTCGGCCACCGAGGCCGAGAACCGGCTGGCCCTGCTCGACGCCTTCGAGGCCGACCTGCACCGCGTCTTCGACGGCACCCCGCGCCACCCGCTGCTGCGCCGGCTCCAGCCGACCGTCCGCCGCCGCGGCCTCACACCGGCACCGTTCCTCGGCCTGATCGCCGCGAACCGCCAGGACCAACTGGTCACGCGGTACGAGACCTACGACGACCTGCTCGCCTACTGCGAGCTGTCCGCCAACCCCGTCGGCCGCCTGGTCCTCGGGGTCACCGGCACCGCGACCCCCGAGCGGATCCGGCTGTCCGACGCGATCTGCACCGCGTTGCAGATCGTGGAGCACCTCCAGGACGTCGCCGAGGATCTGCGCCGGGACCGGATCTATCTGCCGGCCGAGGACATGAAGCGTTTCCATGTGCAGGAAACCGACCTCTCCGCGAAAACCGCGGGCGCATCGGTGCGCGCCCTGGTTGCATACGAAGCGCAACGCGCCCGCGTTCTGCTGAATGAAGGCGCCCCCCTGGTGGGTAGCGTCCACGGCAGGTTGAAGCTGCTGCTCGCAGGGTTCGTGGCGGGGGGAAGGGCGGCGATCCGCGCGATCGCCGCCGCCGAATACGACGTACTTCCCGGCCCGCCCAAGCCCGGCACGATCCAGTTGCTGCGTGAGGCGGGCGTGATTCTGCGAGGAGAGGGGTGATCGGGGCCGTGGATTCTCCGCCGCACGTGTCCGCACCGGTACTCGCCGCCTACAGCTACTGCGAGACGGTCACGGGTCAGCAGGCCCGCAACTTCGCCTACGGCATCCGGCTGCTGCCGGCGCCCAAGCGCCGCGCCATGTCGGCGCTGTACGCGTTCTCCCGGCGCGTGGACGACATCGGCGACGGCGACCTGGCCGACGACGTGAAGCTGACGCGGCTCGAGGACACCCGGGCCCTGCTCGCCCGGGTCCGCGCGGGCGCGGTCGAGGAGGACGACACCGATCCGGTGGCCGTCGCCCTCAGCCATGCCGCACGCGCCTTCCCGATCCCGCTCGGCGGCCTGGACGAGCTGATCGACGGCGTCCAGATGGACGTGCGCGGCGAGACCTACGAGACCTGGGACGACCTGAAGGCCTACTGCCGGTGTGTCGCCGGTGCCATCGGACGCCTCTCGCTCGGCGTGTTCGGCACCGAGCCGGGCGCGCGGGGCGCCGAGCGCGCGGCCGAGTACGCCGACACCCTGGGCCTCGCCCTCCAGCTCACCAACATCCTGCGGGACGTCCGCGAGGACGCGCAGGGCGGCCGTACCTACCTGCCCGCCGACGACCTCGCCAAGTTCGGCTGCTCGGCCGGGTTCGACCGGCCGACCCCGCCGGAGGGCTCGGACTTCGCGGGCCTGGTGCACTTCGAGGTCCGGCGGGCCCGCGCCCTGTTCGCCGAGGGCTACCAGCTGCTGCCCATGCTCGACCGGCGCAGCGGCGCCTGCGTGGCGGCCATGGCCGGCATCTACCGCCGGCTCCTCGACCGCATCGAGCGCGACCCGGAGGCGGTGCTGCGCGGCCGGGTCTCGCTGCCCGGACACGAGAAGGCGTATGTCGCCGTGCGCGGCCTGTCCGGTCTCGACACCCGCCATGTGACCCGCCATGTCTCGCCGCGGACCATCCGGAGGCGCGTCTGATGGACCGCACCGAACCAGGGGACATGCGCCGGGCAAACCTCCACCACGGCGTGGCGTCCCTGACTGCGACGACTGACCGTGCACCGTTCAACCAGCACGGTCGGCACGCAGGGAAGGACGCACGATGAGCGACGGCTCACGGTCCGCACAGGCGCAGGCACACACCCGGGACAGGGCGGGGCGCAGCGCCGTCGTGGTCGGCGGCGGTCTCGCCGGGATCACCGCGGCACTCGCGCTCGCCGACGCGGGCATCGATGTCACCCTGCTCGAAGGCAGACCCAGGCTGGGCGGTCTCGCCTTCTCCTTCCAGCGCGGCGAACTGACCGTCGACAACGGCCAGCACGTGTACCTGCGCTGCTGCACCGCCTACCGCTGGTTCCTCGACCGGATCGAGGGCGCGGCGCTGGCACCGTTGCAGGACCGCCTGGACGTGCCCGTCGTCGACGTCGCCAAGCCCGAGGGCAGACGGCTCGGCCGGCTGCGGCGCGACCCCCTGCCCGTTCCCCTCCACCTGGGGCGCAGTCTGGCGACCTATCCGCATCTCTCGCTCGCCGAGCGTGCCGCGGTCGGACGGGCCGCGCTCGCGCTCAAGGGACTCGACCTCGCCGATCCGGCCCTGGACGCCCAGGACTTCGGCAGCTGGCTGGCCGGGCACGGCCAGTCGGCGCGCGCCGTCGAGGCCCTGTGGGACCTGGTCGGGGTCGCCACCCTCAACGCGGTCGCGGGCGACGCCTCGCTGGGGCTCGCCGCGATGGTGTTCAAGACCGGTCTGCTGTCCGACCCGGGCGCGGCCGACATCGGCTGGGCCCATGTCCCGCTGGGCGAACTGCACGACCGGCTGGCCCGCAAGGCGCTCGACTCCGCGGGCGTGCGTACCGAGGTCCGTACACGCGTCACCTCCGTCTCTAAGAACGAGAACGGCACGTGGAGCGTTCAGGTTCCCGGCGAGACACTCGAAACCGACGCCGTCGTCCTCGCCGTACCCCAGCGCGAGACCCACGCCCTGCTGCCGCCCGGCGCGCTGGACGCCCCCGAGCGGCTGCTGCGGATCGGCACCGCGCCGATCCTCAACGTCCATGTCGTGTACGACCGTACGGTGCTCACGCGGCCCTTCTTCGCGGCCCTCGGCACCCCGGTCCAGTGGGTCTTCGACCGCACCCACGCCTCCGGACTGCGCACCGGCCAGTACCTGGCGCTGTCCCAGTCGGCCGCGCAGGACGAGATCGACCTGCCGGTCGCCGACCTGCGCCGGCGCTATCTGCCCGAGCTGGAACGGCTCCTGCCGGGTACGCGCGGCGCCGTGGTGCAGGACTTCTTCGTGACCCGGGAGCGCACGGCCACGTTCGCCCCCACCCCCGGCGTCGGGCGGCTGCGGCCCGGCGCCCGCACCAAAGCCCCCGGCCTGTACCTGGCCGGAGCGTGGACCGCCACCGGGTGGCCCGCGACCATGGAGAGTGCGGTCCGCAGCGGCGTGAGTGCGGCCGACGCCGCGCTCGGCGCCCTGGGCCGGCCCCGCCCGAGCCGTCTCTTCGCCTTCGAGGAGGCGGCCTGATGCTCGATCAGCACCCGGCGGCGGGCCCCCGCACCCCCGGTACCGCAACAAGAGGAGAGACTGTGCCCACTGTGCCCCCGGCCTCGACGCCCGCGGGAGGAGAGACCGCGGTGGACGTGACCGCGCTGCTGGAGCGCGGCCGCACCCTGGCCACACCGGTTCTGCAGGCGGCCGTCGACCGCCTGGCGCCGCCCATGGACACCGTCGCCGCCTACCACTTCGGCTGGATCGACGCCGCCGGGAACCCGGCCGACGGCGCGGGCGGCAAGGCCGTCCGCCCCGCCCTCGCGGTGCTCTCCGCCGAAGTCACCGGCAAGGCGCCCGAGGTGGGCATCCCCGGCGCCGTGGCGGTGGAGCTCGTGCACAACTTCTCGCTGCTGCACGACGACCTGATGGACGGCGACGAGCAGCGCCGGCACCGCGACACCGTATGGAAGCTGCACGGCCCCGCCCAGGCCATCCTGGTCGGCGACGCCCTGTTCGCGCTCGCCAACGAGGTGCTGCTGGAGCTGGGCACGGTCGAGGCCGGCCGCGCCACCCGCCGGCTGACCACCGCCTCCCGTGCCCTGATCGACGGTCAGGCGCAGGACATCTCCTACGAGCACCGCGACCGCGTCAGCGTCGAGGAGTGCCTGGAGATGGAGGGGCAGAAGACCGGCGCGCTGCTCGCCGCGTCCAGCTCCATCGGCGCCGTGCTCGGTGGCGCGGACGACACCACCGCGGACGCGCTGGAGAAGTACGGCTACCACCTCGGACTCGCCTTCCAGGCGGTCGACGACCTGCTCGGCATCTGGGGCGACCCCGAGTCCACCGGCAAGCAGACCTGGAGCGACCTGCGCCAGCGCAAGAAGTCCCTGCCGGTGGTGGCCGCCCTCGCGGCCGGCGGCCCCGCCTCCGAGCGGCTCGGCGAGATCCTCGCCGCGGACGCCAAGAGCAGCGACTTCGAGAACTTCTCGGAGGAGGAGTTCGCGGCCCGCGCCGCCCTCATCGAGGAGGCCGGCGGCCGCGACTGGACGGCGGAGGAAGCGCGCCGTCAGCACGCCATCGCCATCGAAGCCCTCGACACCGTCGGCATGCCCGACCGGGTACGGGCCGCCTTCACGGCGCTCGCCGACTTCGTCGTCGTACGAAAGAGATGATCATTATCGGCTCGACAAGCCTCGCGTAGTCGCCGGCCGGTGTCGCACGCACGACGCAGGACACCGGCCGACGGCGGACCCACAGCAGCACGACTCGCACGACTGCACGAAGGGGAAGCCATGACAGCGACGACCGACGGAAGCACCGGGGCGACTCTGCCGTCCCGGGCGGCCGCGGCCAGCGACACCACCCTCATCCCCGAGGCGGCCGGGGTACAAGAAGCCGCCGCGCGTGCCGCCCGGCGCGCCACCGACCACCTGCTCTCCCGGCAGGACGCCCAGGGCTGGTGGAAGGGCGACCTGGAGACCAACGTCACCATGGACGCCGAGGACCTGATGCTCCGCCAGTTCCTGGGCATCCTGGACGACAGGACCGTACAGGCCGCCGCGCTGTTCATCCGCGGCGAGCAGCGCGAGGACGGCACCTGGGCCACCTTCTACGGCGGCCCCGGCGATCTGTCCGCCACCGTCGAGGCGTACGTCGCCCTCCGGCTGGCCGGTGACGCGCCCGACGCCCCGCACATGGCCCGGGCGGCCGCCTGGATCCGCGAGCGCGGCGGTATCGCCGCCGCCCGGGTGTTCACCCGGATCTGGCTCGCCCTGTTCGGCTGGTGGAAGTGGGAGGACCTGCCCGAGCTGCCGCCGGAGCTGATCTGGTTCCCCACCTGGTTCCCGCTGAACATCTACAACTTCGGCTGCTGGGCGCGGCAGACCATCGTGCCGCTCACCATCGTCTCCGCCAAGCGCCCGGTGCGCCCGGCGCCCTTCGCGCTGGACGAGCTGCACACCGACCCGGCCGTGCCCAACCCGCCGCAGCCGCTCGCCCCGGTGACGAGCTGGGACGGGCTCTTCCAGCGGCTCGACAAGGTGGTCCGCGGCTACCGCAAGGTCGCCGTGCGCCGACTCCGCAAGGCCGCGATGGGCTCCGCGGCCCGCTGGATCGTGGAGCGGCAGGAGAACGACGGCTGCTGGGGCGGCATCCAGCCCCCGGCAGTGTACTCGGTCATCGCCCTGCACCTGCTCGGCTACGACCTCGAACACCCGGTGCTGCGCGAGGGCCTCGCGTCGCTGGACCGTTTCGCCGTGTGGCGCGAGGACGGCGCCCGGATGATCGAGGCCTGCCAGTCACCGGTCTGGGACACCTGCCTCGCCACCATCGCGCTCGTCGACGCCGGGCTGCCCGCCGACCATCCGGCGCTGGTCAAGGCGGCCGACTGGATGCTGGGCGAGGAGATCGTCCGGCCCGGCGACTGGGCCGTACGCCGGCCCCAACTGCCCCCGGGCGGCTGGGCGTTCGAGTTCCACAACGACAACTACCCGGACATCGACGACACCGCCGAGGTGGCGCTCGCGCTGCGCCGGGTGCGGCATCACGACCCGGAGCGGGTGGACCGGGCGATCGGGCGCGGGGTGCGCTGGAACCTCGGGATGCAGTCGAAGAACGGCGGGTGGGGCGCCTTCGACGTCGACAACACCAGCCCGTTCCCGAACCGGCTGCCGTTCTGCGACTTCGGCGAGGTCATCGACCCGCCGTCCGCGGACGTCACCGCGCATGTCGTGGAGATGCTCGCCGCCGAGGGTCTGGCGCACGACCCGCGCACCCGGCGGGGCATCGACTGGCTGCTCGCCGAACAGGAGCCGAACGGCTCGTGGTTCGGCCGCTGGGGCGTCAACTACCTCTACGGCACCGGGTCCGTCGTACCGGCGCTGACCGCCGCCGGCCTGCCCGGCTCGCACCCGGCGATCCGGCGGGCCGTGGCCTGGCTGGAGAGTGTGCAGAACGACGACGGCGGCTGGGGCGAGGACCTGCGCTCCTACAAGTACGCCAAGGAGTGGAGCGGCCGCGGCGTTTCCACGCCCTCGCAGACCGCGTGGGCGCTGATGGCGCTGCTCGCGGCCGGGGAGCAGGGCTCCAAGGCCGTCGAGCGCGGCGTCCGGTGGCTGGCCGAGACCCAGCGGGAGGACGGCAGCTGGGACGAGCCGTACTTCACCGGCACCGGTTTCCCCTGGGACTTCTCCATCAACTACCACCTGTACCGGCAGGTGTTCCCGCTCACCGCGCTCGGCCGCTATCTGCACGGCGACCCCTTCGAGCGCAAGCTGCTCGCCCGGACACCGCGTCGCGAGGCGAAGGGGAGCTGAGATGAGCGCCGTGCCCGCCCCGGCCCCGCTGCTGATCGCCTGCGCGCTCGGCATCGAGCACCTCGCCCTGCGCACCGGCGACCGCACCGGGACGGGCGGGCCGGTGAGCTTCGTCCGTACCGGCATGGGGCCCCGGGCGGCGGAACGCTCCGTCACCCGCCACCTCGCCACCCCGGCGCTCGCCGACGCGGCCGTCCTGGCCACCGGCTTCTGTGCCGGGCTCGCCCCCGGGATGCACCCCGGTGACCTGGTGGTCGCCGAGGAGACCCGGGACCCGCACGCCACCGTCGCCTGTGTGGGCACCGAACTGCTCGTCAAGGAGCTGGTGCGCATCCTGCCCGGGCGCACGGTCCACACCGGCCCGCTCACCGGCTCCGACCACGTCGTCCGGGGCCCCGAGCGGTTCGATCTGCTCGCGACCGGGGCGATCGCGGTCGACATGGAGTCCGCGGCCACGCTGCGCGCCGCCGTACGGGCCGGTGAGCGCCCGGTCGCGGCCGTACGGGTCGTCGTGGACGCCCCCGAACACGAACTCGTCCGGATCGGCACGGTACGCGGTGGAATATCCGCGTTTCGCGTTCTTCGTTCTGTTCTTCCCGCATTTTTTGAATGGCACCGTTCTTTGTTGCTCCCCCGGAGGTGAGCCAGATGGCCATGCCGCTGCGTCAGACCGTCAAGGTCGCTACTTATCTGTTCGAACAGAAGCTCAGGAAGCGGGACAAGTTCGCCCTGCTGGTGGAGTTGGAGCCGTTGTTCGCGTGCAACCTCAAGTGCGAGGGCTGCGGCAAGATCCAGCACCCGGCCGGCGTCCTCAAGCAGCGCATGCCCGTGGCGCAGGCCGTGGGAGCCGTTCTGGAGTCCGGTGCGCCGATGGTGTCCATCGCCGGCGGCGAGCCGTTGATGCATCCTCAGATCGACGAGATCGTGCGCCAGTTGGTGGCCAAGAAGAAGTTCGTCTTCCTCTGCACCAACGCGCTGCTGATGCGCAAGAAGATGGACAAGTTCAAGCCCTCGCCGTACTTCGCGTGGGCCGTGCACATCGACGGACTGCGGGAGCGGCACGACGCCTCCGTGGCCAAGGAGGGCACCTTCGACGAGGCGGTCGAGGCCATCAAGGAGGCCAAGCGACGCGGCTTCCGGGTGACCACCAACTCGACCTTCTTCAACACGGACACCCCGCAGACCGTCGTCGAGGTGCTGAACTTCCTCAACGACGACCTGGGCGTGGACGAGATGATGCTCTCGCCCGCCTACGCCTACGAGAAGGCCCCCGACCAGGAGCACTTCCTCGGCGTCCAGCAGACCCGGGAACTGTTCAAGAAGGCCTTCTCGGGCGGCAACCGCAGGCGGTGGCGGCTCAACCAGAGCCCGCTCTTCCTGGACTTCCTGGAGGGCAAGGTCGACTTCCCGTGCACCGCCTGGGCGATCCCCAGCTACTCCCTCTTCGGCTGGCAGAAGCCCTGCTATCTGATGAGCGACGGCTATGTGCCCACCTACCGGCAGCTGCTGGAGGAGACCGACTGGGACAAGTACGGCCGCGGCAAGGACCCGCGCTGCGCCAACTGCATGGCCCACTGCGGCTACGAACCGACCGCCGTGCTCGCCACCATGGGCTCCCTGAAGGAGTCGCTGCGGGCCGCGCGGGAGACGATGACCAGCGGAAAGCAGGAGTGATGCGATGACCGCCGTTCCGCCGGGCGTGCCCGGGGCGCCGCCCCGGCCGCCCGCCCGGCGGCGCCGGTCGCGGCACGCCGATCCGCATCGGCGTCAACGCCGGTTCCCTGGACCGGACCGTCCCCGAGTCCAGGATCGTGGACACCCTCATCGAGGAGGCGCATAAGCAGGCCGAGCAGCACAGTTGAGTCCAGGCAAGGCACGGACCGAGAGGGGGCCGAGCGTGACGATTCTGGAGACGATCCGGGAGCCGCGCGACCTGAAGGCGCTGTCCGAGGCGGAACTCGGCGAACTGTCCCGAGAGATACGCGACTTCCTGGTGCACGCGGTGACCCGGACCGGCGGTCATCTCGGGCCCAACCTCGGGGTGGTGGAACTCTCCATCGCCCTGCACCGGGTCTTCGAGTCACCGGTCGACCGCATCCTGTGGGACACGGGCCACCAGAGCTATGTGCACAAACTCCTGACCGGACGTCAGGACTTCTCCAAGCTGCGCGGCAAGGGCGGACTGTCCGGCTATCCCTCGCGCGAGGAGTCCGAGCACGACATCATCGAGAACAGCCACGCCTCCACCGCGCTCGGCTGGGCCGACGGCCTCGCCAAGGCCAACCAGGTGCGGGGCGAGACGGGCCATGTCGTCGCGGTCATCGGCGACGGCGCGCTGACCGGCGGCATGGCCTGGGAGGCGCTGAACAACATCGCGGCCGCCAGGGACCGCCCGCTCGTCATCGTCGTCAACGACAACGAGCGCTCCTACGCGCCGACCATCGGGGGCCTCGCCCACCACCTGGCCGCCCTGCGCACCACCGACGGCTACGAGAAGGTCCTCGCCTGGGGCAAGGACGTCCTGCTGCGCACCCCCGTGGTCGGCAGCACCGTCTACGAGTCCCTGCACGGCGCGAAGAAGGGCTTCAAGGACGCCTTCGCCCCGCAGGGCATGTTCGAGGACCTCGGCCTGAAGTACGTCGGCCCGATCGACGGCCACGACATCGGGGCCGTCGAGTCGGCGCTGCGCCGCGCGAAACGCTTCCACGGCCCCGTCCTGGTCCACTGCCTCACCGAGAAGGGCCGCGGCTACGAACCCGCCCTCGCGCACGAGGAGGACCACTTCCACAGCGTCGGCGTGATGGACCCGCTGACCTGCGAGCCGCTCGCGCCGTCGGGCGGACCCTCCTGGACCTCGGTGTTCGGCGAGGAGATGGTGCGGATCGGCGAGGAGCGGGACGACGTCGTCGCCATCACCGCGGCCATGCTGCACCCGGTCGGCCTCGGCGCCTTCGCCGCGCGCTTCCCGGACCGGGTCTGGGACGTCGGCATCGCCGAGCAGCACGCGGCCGTCTCCGCGGCCGGCCTCGCCACCGGCGGACTGCACCCCGTCGTCGCCGTCTACGCCACCTTCCTCAACCGCGCCTTCGACCAGCTGCTGATGGACGTCGCCCTGCACCGCTGCGGGGCGACCTTCGTGCTGGACCGGGCCGGCGTCACCGGCACCGACGGCGCCTCCCACAACGGCATGTGGGACATGTCCGTCCTCCAGGTCGTGCCCGGCCTGCGGATCGCCGCCCCGCGCGACGCCGACCAGCTGCGCGCCCAGCTCCGCGAGGCCGTCGCCGTGGACGACGCGCCCACCGTGGTCCGCTTCCCGAAGGAGTCGGCCGGCCCGGCGATCCCGGCCAGCGGCCGCGTCGGCGGCATGGACGTCCTGCACCGCGACGAGAACCCCGAGGTGCTGCTGGTCGCCGTCGGCGTCATGGCCCCGGTGTGCCTCCAGACCGCCGAGCTGCTGGCCGCCCGGGGCATCGGCTGCACCGTCGTCGACCCCCGCTGGGTCAAGCCCGTCGACCCCGCGCTGCCCGCCCTCGCGGCCGGACACCGGCTGGTCGCCGTGGTCGAGGACAACAGCCGGGCCGCGGGCGTCGGTTCGGCCGTGGCGCTGGCCCTCGGCGACGCCGACGTGGACGTGCCGGTACGGCGGTTCGGCATCCCGGAGCAGTTCCTCCCGCACGCCAAACGCGGCGAGGTCCTGGCCGACATCGGCCTCACGCCCGTCGAGATCGCCGGGCGGATCAGTGGGAGCCTGGCCGTCGCGGACGCGCGCGGCACAGCCAAGGAGAGTGAATGACCACCGAGTTCGACCTCGGCGCCCTGCTCGCCGAGCGCGGAGCCGAACGCTACGAGCTGCACAGCCGCTATCTCAACCCGCAGCTCCCGCGGATGCTGCACACCATCGGCTTCGACAAGGTCTACGAGCGGGCCGAGGGCGCCCACTTCTTCGACGCGGACGGCAACGACTACCTGGACATGCTCGCCGGGTTCGGGGTGATGGGCCTCGGCCGCCACCACCCGGTCGTCCGCAAGGCGCTGCACGACGTCCTGGACCTGGACCTCGCCGACCTCACCCGCTTCGACTGCCAGCCGCTGCCCGGCCTGCTCGCCGAGCGGCTGCTCGCCCGCAGCCCGCACCTGGACCGGGTGTTCTTCGGCAACAGCGGTACCGAGGCCGTCGAGACGGCCCTGAAGTTCGCCCGGTACGCCACCGGCAAGCCCCGTGTCCTCTACTGCGACCACGCCTTCCACGGCCTGACCACCGGCTCTCTGTCGGTCAACGGCGAGAAGGGCTTCCGGGACGGCTTCGCGCCGCTGCTGCCCGACACCGCCGTACCGCTCGGTGATCTCGACGCGCTGGCACGGGAGCTGAAGAAGGGCGACGTGGCCGCCCTGATCGTGGAACCGATCCAGGGCAAGGGCGTGCACGAGGCGCCGCCCGGCTATCTGCGCGCCGCGCAGGAACTGCTGCACCGGCACAAGGCGCTGCTCATCGCCGACGAGGTGCAGACCGGCCTGGGCCGCACCGGCGACTTCTACGCCTACCAGCACGAGGACGGCGTCGAACCCGACCTGGTCTGTGTGGCCAAGGCCCTCTCCGGCGGCTATGTGCCGGTCGGCGCCACCCTCGGCAAGGACTGGATCTTCAAGAAGGTCTACTCGTCCATGGACCGCGTCCTGGTCCACTCCGCCAGCTTCGGCGCCAACGCCCAGGCGATGGCGTGCGGCCTGGCGGTGCTGTCGGTGATGGAGAACGACCAGATCGTCGCCCAGGTGCGTGCCACCGGCGAGCTGCTGAAGTCCCGGCTCGCCGCCCTGGTCGACAGCTACGAGCTGCTCGCCGACGTCCGCGGCCGGGGCCTGATGATCGGCATCGAGTTCGGCCGGCCGGCCTCGCTGAAGCTGCGCAGCCGCTGGACCATGCTCCAGGCCGCCCGCAAGGGCCTGTTCGCCCAGATGGTCGTCGTACCGCTGCTCCAGCGGCACCGGATCCTCACCCAGGTCTCCGGCGACCACCTGGAGGTGATCAAGCTGATCCCGCCGCTGATCATCGACGAGGCCGACGTCGACCGGTTCGTGACGGCCTTCACCGCCGTCATGGACGACGCCCACAGCGGCGGCGGCCTGGTGTGGGACTTCGGCAAGACCCTGATCAAACAGGCGGTGGCCAACCGCTAGCACGCGGGGCGGGGGCTTGCCTCTGAGGCAAAAAATTTGTCCCACAGGCAAGCTTCCGGCTCAATGGAGACATGACCGCCCCCGAGCCGGGGACCGGCGGCGAACTGCCCGCCGTGGCCCCCCAGCTGCGTACCCTGCGCCGCCGCGCCGGCCTGACCCTGGAGGCCGCGGCGCAGTCCGCCGGCCTCTCGCCGGCGCATCTGTCCCGGCTGGAGACCGGGCAGCGGCAGCCCTCGCTGCCGATGCTGCTCGCCCTGGCCCGTATCTACGGTACGACCGTCTCCGAGCTGCTCGGCGAGCGGGTCGCCGACCGGGACGCGGTCGTCCGGGCCGCCGAGATGGAGCCCACCCGGGCCGGCGGCTGGACGTACGTCCAGGCCGGGGCGCCCGGCCGGGGCATGCAGGCGCTGCGGGTGCGCGTGCCCTACGGCTCGCAGGGCGACATCGTGCGCGTCCACCCCGGCGAGGAGTGGCTCTACGTCCTCACCGGCCGGCTGCGTCTGCGCCTCGGCGACACCGCGCACCTGCTCGGCCCGGGCGACAGCGCCCACTTCGACTCGCTCACCCCGCACCGCCTCGCCGCCGAGGACCCCGACGGCGTGGAGCTGCTGTTCGTCCACACCCTGTTGCAGAGCCCCACCGCCGCGCTGTGCCTGGGGCCGCTTACCGGAGAGTTGCCATGAGCGACCACGAGACCAGTTTTCCCCGCGCCCTCTGGATCCGGCTGATCATCTACATCGCCCTCGGCCATGTGCTGGCCGCGTTCCTCTACCTGCTGTTCGCCCTGGGCGGCCGGCAGTGAGGGGCTTGGTCAGTCCAGCAGGCGCTCGCGCAGCCGGTCCCGGGTCTGCGGGGTGAGCCGCAGGCCCCGCTCGAGGTAGTCGTCGAAGCCGCCCCAGGTCTCCTCGATGCTCGCGAAGGCCGCTTCCAGGTACTCGGCGCGGGCGTCGAAGAGCGGGCTGAGCAGCTCCATCACCTCGGGGGTGTACGCGGTGTCCGCGCTGCCGCTGCGGCGGACCTTGTAGCGGCGGTGCTTGGCGTTGGACTCCAGGTAGTCGGCGACGATCGCGTCCCGCTCCACGCCCACCGCGAGGAGCGTGACGGCTATGGATATGCCCGCCCGGTCCTTGCCGGCCGCACAGTGCATCAGCGCCGGGACGCTGTCCTCGGCGATCGCGTGCAGCACCCGGGAGTGCTCGGCGGTGCGCTCCCGGACGATCGTGCGGTACGAGGCGATCATCCGGCCCGCCGCCTTGCCGTCGTCCAGGATCGCGCGCAGCTGGGCGAGGTCGCCGTCGCGGACCATCTTCCAGAACTCGGCGCCGTCCGCCGGGTCGCTCAGCGGCAGGTTCACGTTCCGCACGCCGGGCAGCGCGACGTCCGGGCCCTCCAGCTTCTGGTCGGCCGCGTTGCGGAAGTCGAAGA
Organism: Streptomyces sp. NPDC127190; assembly: GCF_042672505.1. Lineage (NCBI taxonomy): Bacteria > Bacillati > Actinomycetota > Actinomycetes > Kitasatosporales > Streptomycetaceae > Streptomyces > Streptomyces sp. NPDC127190. The sequence goes on along the minus strand of NZ_JBHXVE010000020.1, from coordinate 100,875 downwards.
TCGTGTGCAGGCCCAGGCCGGCCAGGAAGGCCGCGTCCTCCGATGTCGCGTGCGCCAGGTGCCCGCTGCGGAACAGCACTCCGTGCCGCACCCGCCGTCCGTCCGTGGTCGGCAGCCCGCCCACGTCACGGAAATTGCGCACTCCGGCCAGCTCCGGCTCGGTCGACGGGACCTGCTGCGTCACGGGGGCTCCTCCCGGTCGGTCCCGCCGTCGCGGCTCGTCGGCGGGGCTCAGTCGACGATACGACATCGCTTGACTGGGGCAATGAGTTGTCCACAGGCATTGTCACCAGGGCGATCCCGGCTGATGATGTTCGTGCTTGAGCGGATCTGTTGGCACTTGTGAGGCCTCGATGGTGGACATCGCCGAAGACGGACGTACCTGGCTCCTCTCGGGGCCCACCAGCAGTTACGCCCTGCATCTCACCGAGCGGGACGAGCTGCTGCACCTGCACTGGGGACCGCGGATCGCCCTCCCGGACGCCGAGGCCCTGGCGGTGCGTCCACTGCCCGGCTACCGGCCCTTCGAGTCCCCGCTCGACGGCCGCGAGGAGTACCCCGTCGAGGGCGGCCCCCGCTTCGTCCGGCCCGCCCTGTCCGTGTGCACCGAGCAGCGCCGCGGCACCGAGTGGCGCTTCGTGTCGTACGACACCGGGGGCGAGGGCGGGGCTGAGGAGCTGCGGCTGCGCTTCGACGACGACGGGCTGGCCGTCACCCTGCACTACCGGATGCGCGGCGATGTCGTGGAACGCTGGGTGACCGTGGCGAACGGCGGGCACGCGCGCGTGGAGCTGCTGCGCGCCGACGCGGCGACCTGGACCCTGCCCGACCGCGAGGGCTGGCGGCTGTCCCAGCTGCACGGCCGCTGGGCCGCGGAGTCCCGGCTCACCGCCGCCCCGCTCACCTACGGCGAGAAGGTCATCGGCAGCCGCCGCGGCCACACCGGCCACCAGCACCTGCCCTGGGTCGCGCTCGACACCGACGCCACCGAGGAGCGCGGCGAGGTCTACGGCTGCGCGCTCGGCTGGTCCGGCTCCTGGCGCATCGCGGTCGCCCAACTCCCTGACGCGCGCGTACAGATCACCGGGGGCGCCGGATACGACGACTCGGGCCTGCTGCTCCTGCATCCGGGGGAGTCGTACACCACCCCGGTCTTCGCCGGCCTGTGGAGCGACGGCGGCTTCGGCGGCGCGAGCCGGGCCTGGCACGCCTACCAGCGCGCGTATGTGATCCCGGACGCCGATCGGGACCGGCCGGTGCTGTTCAACTCCTGGGAGGCGACGACCTTCGACATCTCCGAGGAGCAGCAGCTCGCGCTCGCCCGCCGGGCCGCCGCGATCGGGGTCGAGCTGTTCGTCGTCGACGACGGCTGGTTCGGCGCCCGCACCAGCGACCGCGCCGGGCTCGGCGACTGGAGCCCCAACCCCGACCGCTTCCCGCACGGCCTGGCACCGCTGGCCGAGCAGGTGCACGGCCTCGGGATGCAGTTCGGCATCTGGGTCGAGCCGGAGATGGTCAACCCCGACAGCGACCTGTACCGGGCCCACCCGGACTGGGTGCAGTACCAGCCGGGACGGAGACGGACGGAGCTGCGCAACCAGCTCGTGCTCAACCTGGCCCGCGAGGACGTCCAGGAGTACCTGTGGAAGCAGCTCGACACCCTGCTCTCCAGCGCCCGGATCGACTATGTGAAGTGGGACTTCAACCGCTGCTTCACCGACGCCGGCTGGCCCGGCGAGCCGTATCCGCAGCGCCTGTGGGTGGACCACGTCCGCGCCCTGTACGCCCTGCTGGACCGGCTGCGTGCCGCACATCCCGGGGTCGCCTTCGAGTCCTGCTCGGGCGGTGGCGGCCGGATCGACCTGGGGGTGCTGAGCCGCACCGACCAGGTGTGGACCTCCGACAACACCGACCCGCTGGACCGGCTCGCCATCCAGCACGGCTTCAGCCAGATCCATCCGGCGCGGGTCATGGCCGCCTGGGTCACCGACAGCCCGAACACCCAGCTCAACGGCAGGGTCAGCACGCTGCGCTTCCGCTTCGTCAGCGCCATGGCGGGGGTGCTCGGGGTCGGCGGCGACCTCACCGAGTGGACCGAGGAGGAGCTGGCCGAGGCCCGCCGGTGGGTGGAGCTGTACAAGGAGGTCCGGCCCGTCGTCCAGCGCGGCGACCTGTACCGGCTGCGGCCCCCGACGGGCGGCCTGAGTGCGGTCCAGTACGTCCTCGGCGACGAGTCGGTGGTCCTGGCCTGCCTCCAGGCACAGAGCCACGGCGAACCGGTACCGGCCGTACGGCTGCGTGGACTCGACCCGACAGCATCGTACGAATGCCTCGAAACGGGCGAAGTCCATCGCGGGGCGGTCCTGCTGCACCACGGGCTGCATACCGGACTCAAGGGCGACCTGGATGCGACCGTTCTCCGACTGCGCCGCATCTAAGTCCTCAACACGGGTGACACCGGCTCTATTCCCCTGGCGCAAATGATTTAAGAGTGTCTCATCTCACCGCTCGTCAACCCCTCCCTACGGTCGCGTAAGTCACACGCACCGTGAATCATGGTCCGATGTGGCAGACGATTCGAAGAATGACAACAGATCAGTGATCGGGTCGTACGTAGCGGTGGGGGACAGCTTCACCGAGGGCGTCGGCGACCCCGGCCCCGACGGGGCCTTCGTAGGCTGGGCCGACCGGTTCGCGGTGCTGCTCGCCGACCGGCGGCCCGAGGGGGACTTCCAGTACACCAACCTCGCGGTCCGCGGGAAGCTGCTCGACCAGATCGTGGAGGACCAGCTCCCGCAGGCCGTCGAACTCGCCCCGGACCTCGTCTCCTTCTGTGCGGGCGGCAACGACATCATCCGCCCCGGCACCGACCCGGACGAGGTGGCCGAGCGGTTCGAACGCGCCGTGGCCCGACTGGCCGAGGCCGCGGGCACGGTGCTGGTGACGACCGGGTTCGACACCCGGGGCACCCCGGTGCTCAAGCATCTGCGCGGCAAGATCGCCACCTACAACGGGCATGTGCGCGCCATCGCCGACCGGTACGGCTGTCCGGTGCTGGACCTGTGGTCCCTGAAGTCCGTGCAGGACCGCAGGGCCTGGGACAGCGACCGGCTCCATCTCTCGCCCGAGGGGCACACGCGCGTGGCGCTGCGCGCGGGCCAGGCCCTCGGTCTGGAGGTCCCGGCCGACCCGGAGCAGCCCTGGCCGCCGCTGCCGCCCCGGGGCACCCTCGACATCCGCCGCGACGACGTCCACTGGGCCCGCGAGTACCTGGTGCCGTGGATCGGCCGCCGGCTGCGGGGCGAGTCCTCCGGCGACCATGTGACGGCGAAGGGCACCCTGTCCCCGGACGACATCAAGCTGCGGATCGCCGCGGTGGCGTAAGGGCGTGACGACCGTTGTTCCGCCCGGCACCGGATGCGGTGCGGTGCCGGGCGGAACAGGGGTGCGGGCCCGGAGGTCCGAGGTGCCGGGTGCGGCACCCGCAGGTCCTGCGCGGTGACCAGGTCAACGGGTTCGCTGGATCAATGTCTCGCGGTCCAGGCCCAGTTCGCGGGCGAGGGCGTCGTCCGCCCATTCCTGCGCCCGGGTCCGTGGCAGCGCGCCGGGGTACGACGTCAGCTGCACCGCGAGGCCGTCCAGCAGGGCGGTGAGGCGCAGCGCGGTACCGGCCGGGTCGGCGCAGCAGAACTCGCCGGCCGCCACACCTTCCGTGATGACCTCCGTGAGCGCCGCCTTCCACTGCCTGTCCAGGTCCCGGGTGACCTCCCGCAGGGCGGGCTCGCGCAGCGCGACCGCCCAGCCCTCGATCCACAGCCGCCAGCCCTTGGCCTGACCGGTGGGGGCGTACCAGCGCACCGCGGTCCGCAGCCGGCGCAGCGCGGAGGTGCGCCGCCCCAGGAGCTTGCGCAGATGCGCCAGATCGTCCTCGGCGGCGAAGGCGAAGGCGGCGGCGACCAGCTTCTCCTTGGTCGAGAAGTGGTACAGCACCAGCGCGCTGCTCACCCCGAGCGACGCGGCCACGTCGGCGATCCGCACCGCCGCCACGCCCCGCTCCTCGATCTGCCCGACGGCGGCCCGCAGCAGCTCCGCCCGCCGCTCGGCCACGCTCAACCGCACTCTCGCCACGCCGTCACCCTAGTGTGTTGCGTCAGGTGTTCGGATCATCGGCGGCCGTCTTCCGGGGAGTTCGCCGTCCGAGGGCCCGGCCGCCGGTGCGTCACCGGTACCAGCCGAACCGCTCCGCGATCACCGGCAGCCGGTCGGCGGCCAGGGCGTGGGCGGCCGCGCGCGGGGTCGTCCCGTCGGCCTCCGCGCGGTCCAGCGTCAGGCCGACCAGGGTGCGCATCGCCCGTCGGATGTGTGCGAACGCCTCGTCGGCGGCGGGGCCGATGTCGCCGAACAGCGTCCACCACCACCAGGCGTTGGTGGCCGAGTTGACCACCACGTCGGGCAGCACCGTCACCCCGCGCGCGGCCAGCAGCGACTCCGCCTCCGGCAGCACGGGCATGTTGGCGGCCTCCACGACCCAGCGGGCGCGGACCCGCTCCTGGTTCGCGGTGTCGATCGCGTACGACACGGCTGCGGGCACCAGCACCTCCGCGTCCACCGACAGCCAGGCGTCACCGGGCAGTTCGAGGTCGCCGGGGCGCAGCACACCGCGGTCGACGGTGCCGTACGCGTCCCGCGCGGCCAGCAGCGCCGCCACGTCGAGACCGGCCGGGTTGGCGATCGTGCCCTTGATGTCGGCCACGGCCACCACGGTCAGCCCCGCCCGCGCGAGGAACCGCGCCGTGGCCCCGCCCATCGTCCCGAGTCCCTGCACGGCGACCCGGGTGTCCGCGCGGGGCACGTGCGCGCGGTCCAGGGCCGTGAGCACCGACTCGGCGACGCCGCAGCCGCCCGCCAGCTCGTCCAGGCCGATGCCGTCCACCTCGACCGCGAAGGCGTCCGCGAGGCGCCTGCGGGCCGCCGCCTCGTCGTCCAGCAGCGGGAACACCGCCTGGACGGAGGAGACCAGCCCCGCCTCGGCCGCCGCGCGGTCCACCAGGTCCTGGCTCAGTCCCAGGTCCTCACCGGTCGCCCAGACACTCTCCAGATACGACCGCATCGCGCGCAGGTAGCGCACCAGCAGCCCGTACGCCCCCGGGTCCCGAGGGTCGCAGTCGATGCCGCCCTTGGCGCCGCCGAGGGGGACGTAGCGGCCCTCGGGGTCGTAGTGCAGGGCCTCCTTCATGGTCATGCCGCGGGCGAGCCCCGTCACCTCCTCCAGCGTGCAGCCCGGGCGCATCCGCAGGCCGCCGCTGGCCACACCGCGCACCACCCGGTCCACGACCAGAAAGCCCCGCCGTCCGGTGACGTGGTCGGTCCAGACGAGCGACAGCAGGGGGCCGGTCATGAGGCTCCTCGATACGGGTGCGGATACGGGTGCGGCGGAAGGCGGTCGGTCCCGGGTGGGCCGCGCTGGGTTGGTACTGAATCGCGGGTCAGTATCCGGAGCCGGTTCCGCACCTGTCAACGCGCTGAACGACGGGTCGGCAGGGTGTGGTGGGGCGGAGCGTGGTCCGGCCGGTGCCCGGGCTGTCGTAGGGGCCGACCATAATGGAGGGCCTCAGCGACTCCACCGGGAGGTACCGTGACCGGACTGCGTTCCCCGAACCCCGGGCTCCGCGGGCTGCGGCCCGAGGCCTTCGGCGCGGAACCGGGTGGTGAGCGCCTGGCACGCATCCGCCGCTCCCCCCACTTCAAGGACGGGGTCTTCCAGAACCCCGGCGGCCCCGCGCGCACCCGGCCCGCGGGCTCCCCGCTGGACCTCGCGAAGGTGTTCTTCGACAAGGAGACCCGCCCGCTGCGCGTCCCGCGCGGCACCGTCCCGGTGCACCCCACCACCTTCGCCGAGCTGGCCCAGCCGCCCGCCACCGGGCTGCGGCTGACCTGGATGGGCCACTCCAGCGTGCTCGCGGAGATCGACGGCCGGCGGGTCCTGTTCGACCCGGTCTGGGGCGAGCGCTGCTCCCCGTTCCCCTTCGCCGGCCCCAAGCGGCTGCACCCCGTGCCGCTGCCGCTGGCCGCGCTCGGCCCGGTCGACGTGGTCGTCATCTCGCACGACCACTACGACCACCTGGACCTGCCCACCATCAGGGCGCTGGCCGGCACCGACACGCTGTTCGCCGTACCGCTCGGCGTCGGTGCCCACCTGGAGCACTGGGGCGTCTCGCCGGACCGGCTGCGCGAACTGGACTGGGAGGAGTCCACCGAGGTCGGCGGTCTCACCCTCACGGCCACCCCGGCCCGCCACTTCTGCGGCCGCGGCCTGCGCAACACCCAGCACACCCTGTGGGCGTCCTGGGTCGTCGCCGGCGCGGAGCACCGGATCTTCCACAGCGGCGACACCGGCTACTTCGACGGCTTCAAGGACATCGGCGCCGCACACGGGCCGTTCGACGCCACGATGATCCAGATCGGCGCGTACAGCGAGTTCTGGCCCGACATCCACATGACCCCCGAGGAGGGCGTGCGCGCCCACCTCGACCTCCAGGGCGGTGTGCCGCACGGCGCGCTCCTGCCCATCCACTGGGGCACCTTCAACCTCGCCCCGCACGCCTGGGCCGAGCCGGGGGAGTGGACGCTGGCCGCCGCCACCGCGGTCGAGCAGCCGGTCGCCCTGCCCGTCCCGGGCCAGCCCTTCGAGCCGTCCGGAGCCCTTCCCACCCGCCCGTGGTGGCGGTCCGCGTCCCTGCCGCTGAACCGCACCTGGCCGGTTCCGGAGATCACCGTGGTGGCGGCGCGCGAAGCCCTCGACCTGGTGGGCGAGGGCTGAGCGCGGACGCGCTGAGGCCGACTCTCCGGTGCGGACCGGCTCAGGTGGTCCGTGTTCCGTACACCCGGTAGCGCTCGGCGTCGGGCCACTTGACCTCCAGGCCGAGGCCGGGCCGGCCGGTGTCGGGGCGCAAGGCGCCGTCGTCGGGTGACAGGGTGCCGTCGAAGAGCAGGCGCTCGACGCGCACATGGTCGTGGAAGTACTCCAGGTGCCGCAGCCGGCGTACGCCGCAGAACGCGTGGGCCGAGACCGCCGGCGCGCAGTGTGCGGACAGGTCCAGATCGTGCCCCGCCGCCAGACCGGCCGTCTCCAGTACGCCGGTGACACCCCCGCAGCGGGTCACGTCGGCCTGGAGGCAGTCCACGGCGGGGCCTTGGACGAGGTTGGTGAAGTCCCGTGTGGTGTAGGCGTATTCGCCCGCCGCGATCTCCAGCCGGCCGGGCCCGTGCTCGCGCAGCATGCGCAGACCGGTGAGGTCCGCGGAGCTGACGGGCTCCTCCAGCCACCGCACGTCCCACTCCTCGTGGAACCGGCGGGCCCAGTACAGGGCCTCCTTGCGGCCCAGTGCCCCGTTGGCGTCGGTGAACAGCTCCGGCCCGTCGCCGATGGCCGTACGGGCCGCGGCCAGACGCTCCGGATCGCGGTCCGGGCGCCGGGAGGTCTTGATCTTGACGCGTGGGATGCCCTGCTCCACCCACCCGGTGAGCTGGTCGGTGAGCCGGTCCAGGGAGTAGTTCGTGAAACCTCCGCTGCCGTACACCGGGACCCGGTCGTGGAACGCCGGCAGCAGCCGGATCAGCGGCAGCTCCAGCAGCCTCGCCTTGAGGTCCCACAGCGCCACGTCGACCGCGGAGACCGCCATGGCGCCGAGGCCGGGGCGTCCCGCGTTGCGGATCTGGCGGCCCATCACCTGCCAGAGCGCGGGCGGCGAACCGGCACCCTGTCCCTTGACGACGTCCGCGAGCTGGGACTCGACGAACGAGGCGATCGACACGTCCCCGTAGGTGTAGCCCAGCCCGGTACGGCCGCCGGCATGCACCCGGACGAGGACCAGGGTGGTGGAGCCCCACTCCAGCGTGCCGTCCTCCTCCATGCCGTCCGGGCCGTCGGTGGGCACCTCGAAGGCGTGCACGTCGACCGCGTCGACACGGCACCCGTCCAGCTGCGCCGCACCGTCGGTGCCGGACCTCGGGGCGGGCCGAAGGGGGTCGGGGAGAGTCATCTGAGCCTCTGCGCTGAGTCGGCTTCGTGAGCACCGTCATGGGTCCCCGGCTTCGTTGGGCTCATGCAGAGATCACTCTGTCGCCCGGACGATTCCCTCCGGTCGGCGGGCAGGACGGCCCCTTCGTGCTCATGCCGGGCCAGATCAGCACCGTCCTGCCCATGACCGGCCAGGTCAGCACCTCCCTGTCCATGGCCGGCCAGATCAGCAGAGGCGCTCTCATCCGGATAAAACGTACAATTACGAAGGACGTGTACGACGTATCCGGAGCACCCCATGGCCCAGCGCGACCTTCCCGAGCGGCGCGGGCGCCTCAGCCGGCCGCTGGTGCTCGGTGCGGCCGTCGCCCTCGTCGACCGAGCCGGGCTCGCGGCCCTGACCATGCGCGCCCTCGCGGCCGACCTCGGCGTGGAGCCCATGGCGCTCTACCGCTACGTCGACGGCAAGGAGGCCCTTCTCGACGGCCTGGTCGAGGCCTTCTTCGAGGAGGTCAACGAACGGCTGCGCACCACGGCGCAGGAGCCGCGCGCCGACGCGAGCGGCGCACCGGCCGAGCCGCCCTGGCACACCGAACTGCGCCGGGTGGTGCGGTCCTTCGCCTGCGTCGTGCACGCCCATCCCGAGATCCTGCCCGTGGTCGCCACCCGGCCGCTCGCCGTGCCCGTGGCCCGGCGCCCGAAGGCATGGCTCCAGCTCACCGAGCACATGCTGGCGGTCCTCGCCCGCGCCGGGTTCGACGACGCCACCGCCCTGAGCGTCTACCGCACCGTCGTGGCCTGGAACCTCGGCTGCCTCCTGGTGGACAAGCGCCAGGTCGTCGACGACCCCGACGAGCCGGACGTCCTGCTGCGCCTCGGCCTGCACCGGCTGCCCGCCGCCGAGTACCCGCGGCTGCGCGCGCTCGTCCCGCGCTTCGCCGACTACGACGACGAGCGGGAGATGATGGCAGGCCTGGACGCCCTCCTTGCCCGCCTCCCCGAGCCCCCGGCGGACACCTTCTACGGCGGCCGGGCCCCCTGAGGGAGCGGCGCGCATACACGGCGGGGCCGGGACCGCCCTACGCGGACGGCCCCGGTCCCGGACGTGGGCTGCTAGGCGGCCCAGTGGTAGAAGAACGGGTCGATGGACGGCGGCACGCGCGTGGCGTTGTCCAGGTCGAGCAGCTGGTGGTGCGCGAAGTCCGCGTGGCGCTGGAACACCACGTCGTCGGCGTCCGGGAAATGGGACATGTCGGGTGTGTTGTTGCCCGAGAAGACCCCGTAGAGGTCCCGGTCGACGGCGAGCAGCCGCATGTAGTCGCCGAGGTACGGCAGGAACTCGGCGACCGGCACGTCCGCCCGCGCCCGGTGGAGCACGAGCGGCTGGACCGCGGTCTGCCAGGCGTTGTGCGTCACCTCCAGGGCGGTCACCCACTGCCCCTGGGTGAACTGCTGGTAGGCCAGCCCGAGCACGGCGTCGGAGGTCACCGCCAGCGCCGGGTTCTTGGCGTCGGTGACCGTGCGCAGATCGTCCGACCAGGTCTGGCCGTGGTCGGTCGAATGGCGCACATGCAGGGTGCAGCCCGGCTGATGGCCCACCCGGTCGCACCAGGCCACCACGACATGGCCGGCGTTCGTGGGGTCCACCGCGATCGACAGATCGCCGCCCAGCCGCTCCTGGCCCATCATCGCGCTGAACCGCTCGGACACCTCCGTCGCCACCCGCTGGCCGATGGCCGAGTCGGTGGCGTCCTTCAGGTTCTGGAACGCGTTCGGCCCGATGCCTCCGCCGTCGTCCCGGGTGACGACGACGTCGAAGACGACGTCCACGATGCCGCCACCGAGGTCCCTCGCCCGCTGCCAGCTCTCGTAGGCGGCGTACGCCGTCCCGCCGGGGTGCAGGGCGAGCCGCACCGGCGGTCCGTCCTGGCCCGCGGTGGGGCGCTGTTCGAGGGTGTCCTCGCGGAACCCGGTGGTCGGCGTGGCCGCCCGGCCGTCCGCGGACAGATCCACGGCAGCGGACTGCGGTCCCCGGCCCAGATCGTTGTTGGTGACGTAGACCCGGTCGCGGGCGGTGCCACCGGCCTGGATGCTGCCGGCCACGACCCACGGCTGGTCCACCTCGTCCCGGGACACCAGCACCTCCATGGGGGCCATGGAGGAGACGTCCGGCGAGCGCAGGATCTGCAAGCGGGTGATGCTCTGGACCGCTGCCGCGCCGTTCAGGATGCCGGCGTACACGACGCCGCCCTTGGTGGCGAAGCCGACCGAGATGTCCCCGGTGCCCAGGTCGGGGGTGCCGCCCGGGACGATGCTCCGCATCACCCAGCTGTTCCCGCCGTCGGTCGACACGAACACGGGGGCGAGCGGTCCGCCCATGGGGTCGGGGGTGAGCGCGGTCGCGACCATCTCGTTGGGGCGCTCGGGGTTGACGGCGAGGCTCGGCTCAGAGTCCTGAGTGCGGTTGCCGCTCAGTGCGGCGGGGGTGATGTCGACGACTTTGAGCGTGGGCATGTCCGTTCACCTCCGGGCTGCCTGCATGGTTTCCAGCCGGTGCACCGGCTGGACGTCGTGCGGGTCGCGGATCTGGAAGGGCGCGACCCGGGCCAGATCGCCCTCGGCGGCGTGCAGGAGGAACATCCCCTCCTGGGAGGCCTTGAGGGCCGGCGCCATGTGCCAGTGGATGTCCCGGCTGTTGGAGTACAGCACCTCGAGCGGGCCCTCGGACACGTCCCCGCGCACCACATGGGTCACGTTGAGGTGTGCGAGCCACCAGTCGGGGTCGTGCTCCGTCACCGGCGTGTCGGCGGTGTGCTCCGCGCCGAGCTGTTCGAGGGCGACCACGACGCCGACCACGACCGCGGCCACCTCCTCGGCGTGGGACACCAGCTTTTTGTTCTGCTGGGTGCGCTCCAGACCGGAGAGGGGCATCGGCTCGCCGGTCGTCGCCGCGCGTTCGACGTGCTGCTGCACCTCGTCGGCGGGCAGTCGGCCGATCTCCTGTACGACGAGTCCCTCGCCGTACACCGCGCTGCCGGTGAAGAACGCGTCCGTCTCGCCGACGGCCGGCGGGTCCCGGTCGTCGGGCAGCCGTACGGTGACCTCGCTGCCGGCGAGCCGTGCGAAGGCGGCCTTGGCGTGCAGCACCTGGGACACCCGGACCACGGCCGTACGCTCGTCGGCCGGGACACTGGCGACCCGGCTCTCGCCGAGGCGGGTGACCGTCCCCACGAAACTCAGATCGCTCTTCTCGAAGAGTTCGGTGAGCGTGTCAGGCATGGCAGCCTCCTTACACCTCAGCCGCTACCGCGGGGAGTGCGCGGTGACCGGGTGGGTGCGGCGCCACTCGATCCGCGCACCGAGGACGCTCACCACGGTGACCAGGGCTGTGACGGCGACGACCAGCCACTCTGCCGCTCCGTCGCCCGCGTCGGGGTCGACGGCGAAGACCGTCTCGATCCACTGCGGCCAGGCGAGCGTGATCAGGAGGAGCAGCCCCGACAGGGCGCCGAGACCGGCCTCCAGCCAGAACCGGGTACGGAAGGCCATGACAGGCCTCCCTTCATAGGGGGAATCTTCATGTACGGGGCATATGTACGAGGCACATATACCTCGTACACAGTGTCCGTTTCTGGCGATGGCCGGGTCAAGGCCAAAGCGAATGCGCTGCGTAACAATCTGCGCTCCCGGATCCCGGCGGGCCGGGCCGCCGAATGCCCGGAAAGCCGGAATCGAAGGCCTGTTCCCCTGATCGGTTCCGACCGGGTCGCATCGATCCCTTTCGGATTCAACTGCCTTGTCCTGGCCGGGTTATCGGTCCTCCGTGCGAGGCTTCATACCAGAGCGGGACCATCCGTGGGGGACTTTGTCAACTGCCCACCGCACATGAGGCCGAGGCGACTACTGTCAGTCGCCGAATGGCAGCCCGACGGACCAGTACGAGGACGCAGATGTCTCACCTCCGAGCACCGGCCACCCGAGCCGACCGCCGCGACGGCGGCCGGCACGGTCGGCCGGTCGCCCGACCCGCCCCCGCACTGCCCGAGACGCACATACGGCCCCAGCTCATGCGGTTCGCCGTGCTGCCACCGCTCGCGGTCGCGCTCAGCGCCACCGCCGCCGTGCTGTTCAGCATCCGCTCCACCGGCGCGCGCACCGGCCCCATGCTCTGGGCCGTGCTCTCCGGAGCCGTCACCGTGACCGTCGCCGGCATCCTGATCGCCGCCGTGGCCGCCGACCGCGCCGCCCGCACGGTCGCCGACCGCGTCGCCGCGCTCCGCCGCACCGCCGCACGCGGCGAGGCCGAGCTGCACGCCCTGGTCGACGCCCTGCGCCAGGGGGAGACCCCGCCCCCGCCTCCGCAGCGCCGCCGGCCGCCCGCGGACGCCGACGACTTCGAGCTGCTCGCCGCCGACCTGGCCCGCGCGTACGACGGCGCCGTCACCGCCGTCGTCCGCGCCGCCCAGCTCTCCAGCCAGACCGGCAGCGAGCAGAAGCTGGAGGTCTTCGTCAACCTCGCGCGGCGGCTTCAGTCCCTCGTACACCGGGAGATCTCGATCCTCGACGACCTCGAGAACGAGATCGAGGACCCCGACCTGCTCAAGGGCCTGTTCCACGTCGACCACCTGGCCACCCGCATCCGGCGGCACGCCGAGAACCTCGCCGTGCTCGGCGGCGCCGTCTCCCGGCGCCAGTGGAGCAACCCGGTGAACATGACCGAGGTCCTGCGCTCCGCCATCGCCGAGGTCGAGCAGTACTCCAGGGTCAAGCTGGTGCCGCCGATCGACGGCGAACTGCGCGGGCACGCCGTCGCCGACGTCATCCATCTGCTCGCCGAACTCATCGAGAACGCCACGGTGTTCTCCGCCCCGCAGACCCAGGTGCTGCTCCGCGCCAACCTCGTCACCTCCGGGCTCGCCGTGGAGGTCGAGGACCGCGGCCTCGGCATGCCGGGGGGGGGGGCGGGCACAAATTAATCCCCGCGCGCCGCCCCCCCCCCCCTGAACAAAACCCACCCGCTGGACGCACGC
>NZ_JBHXVE010000020.1:39830-87815 GCF_042672505.1 Streptomyces sp. NPDC127190 | reverse complement strand
CCGCCGCCCCCCGGGGCGCGGGGGGGGGGGGCCGGGGCCCGGGGCGGCGCGGGCCGGCGCGGCGCCCCCCCCCCCCCCCCCGCCCCCCCCCCCCCCCCCGACCAGGTCAACGTCGCCAGCCTGCTGTCCGACGGCCGCATCGGCCTGTACGTCGTCTCCCAGCTCGCCCGCCGGCACGGCATCAACGTGCGTCTCCAGACCAACATCTACGGCGGGGTGCAGGCCGTCCTCGTCGTGCCGCAGGTGCTGTTGGGCTCGGCGCCCGGCGCGCCGGCGGCAGCCGGGGCCACCGCCGGGGAGGCCCCGCGGGAGCAGGGCGCCGCGGGCGCCGGAGCAGTGCAGCGGCCGGAGGCGGCCGGCCCGGCCCCGGCCGTGCCCCCGGCCGGGGCGGGCCCGGCGCCGGGCACGGGCACCGGGCGGCACCGGCACGCCCAGCCGGAGTCCGCGCAGCACAGCGGGGCCGGAAGCGGTGCGGAGACCGGCCGGAGCGAGGAGGATGCCCACGGCGGCGGTGGCCCCGCCCCGCTTCCGGTGCGCGGCGCCCGTCCGGAGCGGCCCACGCCCGCCGAGGCCGTGCCCGGCGTCAGCGCCCAGCACCGGCCGATCGTCGAGGCGCGCGCGGGCCTGCCGCCCACCCCGCGCACCGGCCCGGTCCGCGGCACCATGGGCAAGCCCCAACTGCCGCGCCGCCGCGCCCAGGAGCACATCGTGCCCCAACTGCGTGGCGGGCCCGCACCCCGCCAGGACACCGACACCGTCGCCGGCCACGATCCCGGGCTGATGGCCGCGTTCCAGCGCGGCATCACCCTCGCCGAGGCCCAGCAGCACATGGAACCGGCACACGGCGGCATGGAACCGGCGCCGGGCGAGTCGCCGTACGACACGTCCGGATACCTGGCGACCCCGCCCACCGCGCCGGTCCGCGGAGAACTGCCCCGCCGCGAACCGATGCACCGCGAGCCGCGCGCCATGGGTTCCGCGCACACCGGTTCCGCCTCCATGGATGCCGCGCACATGGGGTCCGCCGCTATGGATGCCGCCCACATGGGGTCCGCCCCCATGGAGCCCGGGCACACCGCTTCCCCCTACATGGGCTCCGCCCCCATGGAGCCCACCTCCATGGCCGGCTTTGCCCACCCCGACACGACCCGTCGCCCTTCCGGTCCGGAGCACCCCGCTCCGGCGCCCATACCCCCGGCGCACCCCCATGCGCCCCATGGCGACGGCACCCGTGACACCGGCCGGTCCGCCGGGAGCGCCCCGGCCGGCTGACCGCACCCGCGACGGCACCCGTACGCACCCGCACCCCCCCATCCCAGCGCTCCCGCTGACCTTCGTACCTTCAAGGAGTCGATCCCCCATGCCGAGCGATGCGCCGACCGCCCCCCACGCATCCGACCTCGACTGGCTGCTGAGCGGCCTCGTACAGCGCGTCCCGCACACCACCAGCGCGGTGCTCCTGTCCTGCGACGGACTGGTGAAGTCCGTGCACGGCCTCGACCTCGACAGCGCCGACCACATGGCGGCCCTCGCCTCCGGCCTCTACTCGCTCGGCCGCAGCGCGGGCGTCCGGTTCGGCGACGGCGGGGACGTCCGCCAGGTCGTCGTCGAGCTGGACGCGACGCTGCTGTTCGTCACCACCGCCGGGTCCGGCACCTGTCTCGCCGTGCTGGCCGGCCGCGAGGCCGACGCGGCCGTCCTCGGCTACGAGATGGCGATGCTGGTCAAGAGCGTCCGCCCCTACCTGGTCACCGCCCCCCGGCAGCATGCCGCCGAACCCACGGCGACGAGGCCTTGAGCGTGGCCGCGGCGGCCGGCGACGGGCCGTGGCTGGACGACGCGGCCGGGCGGCTGGTGCGGCCGTTCACGGTCAGCAACGGCCGCACCGAGCCCAGCATCGCCCTCGACCTGATGTCGCAGGTGATGGCCACCGGCGTTACCCCGCTCGGCTACCTCGGCCCGGAACACGCGCAGGCACTCGACCTGTGCCGCGCGCCCGTCTCGGTCGCCGAGGTCGCCGCCCAGCTGAAACTGCCCGCGGTGGTCACCAAGGTGATCCTCGCGGACCTGGTCGACTGCGGGGCGCTGACCACCAAGCCGCCCGCCTACCACCACACTCCCACTGACCGGTCTCTGCTGGAGGCAGTGCTCGATGGACTACGACGACAGCTCTGACCCGTTCCCCACCGCGCTCAAGATTCTTGTCGCGGGCGGGTTCGGGGTCGGGAAAACCACCTTCGTGGGCGCGGTGAGCGAGATCGCGCCGCTCAGCACGGAGGAGCTGCTCACCACGGTCAGCGTCGGCACGGACAGTCTCGAGGGCGTCGAGAACAAGATGGAGACCACGGTCGCCATGGACTTCGGCCGGATCACGCTCGACCGGGACCATGTGCTGTACCTGTTCGGCACACCCGGACAGGAGCGGTTCTGGTTCATGTGGGACGAGCTGTCCGAGGGCGCGCTCGGCGCGGTGATCCTCGCCGACACCCGCCGGTTGCAGGACTGCTTCGCCGCCGTCGACTTCTTCGAGGAGCGCGGGCTCGCCTTCATCATCGCCGTCAACGAGTTCGACGGCGGCCACCGCTACGACCCCGAGGAGGTGCGCGCGGCCATCGATCTCGACCCGGAGATCCCGGTGGTCCGCTGCGACGCGCGCATCTCCAGCTCCGGCGTGCAGACCCTGCTCACCCTCGTACGCCATCTGCTCGCCCACACCCCCGCGTCCAGCCAGCGCACCCCCATGTGATGCCACCACACGGCCCACGGAGTCCACACCCACGGAGTCCCCATATGCGATACGCCCACAGCGACGGAGCCCGGCCATGAGCTACGAGCCACCCCGGCCGGTCCGGGGGCTGCTGCTCACCCCCGAGGACAAACAGGCCCCCGCCCGCGTCCACCGGCTGCGCCGGCTCGGCCTGGCGGACCGCCCCGACCCGGCGCTCGACGCCTTCGCCGACCATCTCACCCGGATCACCGGCGCGCCCTACGCCATGGTCAACTTCGTCGGGGAGCACCACCAGTTCTTCGCCGGCCTGTCCGTCCCGGCCGCCGCCCCGGTCGTCCGGGACGACGGCAGCAGGCCCGAGCTGGGCCGGGTCCTGCCGCGCGACCATGGCTTCTGCCCCCATGTGGTGGTCCGCCACAGAGCGCTGGTCCTGGACGACGTCCGCGACTACCCCCGGTTCGCCGGGAACCCGGTCGTCGACGAGTACGGCATCCGCTCCTATCTGGGCGCCCCGCTCATCGACAGCTCCGGCATGGCGCTCGGCACGGTGTGCGTGCAGGACGTGGCGTCCCGGAGCTGGGGGCGGTCCGGGCTGGAAACCATCAAGGCGTTCGCCGCCGATCTCGTCGTACGCCTGGAACTCGGTGCCGGGGACGGCCTGCCCGGCTGAGCTGCCGGGGGCCGGCCGGGCGTGAAGGAAAGCTGAGGCGGCGGTTAAGAAAAGCTCGATGGACCCCGGCTCGCGCATACGGCAGATTGCAGGGTGATTCCACCCCTCTGACCCGGTGCGGGCTTCTTCGGTATGCCCGCGGCCGGGACCTCACCCACAGGAGCCGTACGCGTGAAGGCGCTGGTCAAGCAGAAGGCCGAGCCGGGACTCTGGCTGACGGACGTCCCGGACCCCGTGGTCGGCCCGGGTGATGTACTGATCAAGGTCATGCGGACCGGTATCTGCGGTACCGATCTGCACATCCGGGCCTGGGACGGCTGGGCGCAGCAGTCGATCCGGACGCCGCTCGTGGTGGGGCACGAGTTCGTCGGACAGGTCGTCGAGGTCGGCCGGGACGTGAGCGACATCCGCATCGGCGACCGGGTCAGCGGCGAGGGCCACCTGGTGTGCGGCAAGTGCCGCAACTGCCTGGCCGGCCGCCGGCACCTGTGCCGGGCCACCGTCGGCCTCGGTGTCGGCCGGGACGGCGCGTTCGCCGAGTACGTCACCCTGCCCGCGTCCAACGTGTGGGTCCACCGGGTGCCCGTCGACCTCGATGTGGCCGCGATCTTCGACCCGTTCGGCAACGCCGTGCACACCGCGCTGTCCTTCCCGCTGGTCGGCGAGGACGTCCTGATCACGGGTGCCGGACCGATCGGCCTGATGGCCGCCGCCGTGGCCCGGCATGCCGGCGCCCGCAACGTCGTCATCACCGACGTCAGCGAGGAGCGCCTGGCCCTGGCGCGCAAGATCGGGGTCAACCTCGCCCTGAACGTCGCCGAGACCACGATCGCCGACGGGCAGCGGCAGCTGGGCCTGCGCGAGGGCTTCGACATCGGCCTGGAGATGTCCGGCCGCGCCGAGGCCATGCGGGACATGATCGCCAACATGACGCACGGCGGCCGGATCGCCATGCTCGGCCTGCCCGCGCAGGAGTTCCCGGTCGACTGGGCCCGGGTCGTCACCTCGATGATCACCATCAAGGGCATCTACGGCCGTGAGATGTTCGAGACCTGGTACGCGATGTCGGTGCTGCTGGAGGGCGGTCTCGACCTGGCCCCCGTGATCACCGGCCGGTACGACTACCGCGACTTCGAGGCGGCCTTCGCCGACGCCGCGAGCGGCACCGGCGGCAAGATCATCCTCGACTGGACCGCGTAAGCCGCGGATCGCGCACCCCCTCACCCCCGTCAGCACTTTCAGGAGTCCCCATGTTCGAGACCGTCCGCGACGACCTGCGTGCCACCCTCGACGAGATCCGCGCCGCCGGACTGCACAAGCCCGAGCGGGTCATCGGCACCCCGCAGTCCGCGACCGTCAACGTCACCGCCGGCGGCCGCCCCGGCGCGGTGCTGAACTTCTGCGCCAACAACTACCTGGGCCTGGCCGACCACCCCGCCGTGGTCGCCGCCGCCCACCAGGCCCTGGACCGCTGGGGCTACGGCATGGCCTCCGTCCGCTTCATCTGCGGCACCCAGGAGGTGCACAAGGAGCTGGAAGGCCGGCTCTCCGCCTTCCTCGGCCAGGAGGACACGATCCTCTACTCCTCCTGCTTCGACGCCAACGGCGGTGTCTTCGAGACCCTGCTCGGCGAGGAGGACGCGGTGATCTCCGACGCCCTCAACCACGCCTCCATCATCGACGGCATCCGCCTGTCGAAGGCCCGCCGCTACCGCTACGCCAACCGCGACATGGCCGACCTGGAGGCGAAGCTGAAGGAGGCGACCGAGGGCGGCGCCCGGCGCAAGCTGATCGTCACCGACGGCGTCTTCTCCATGGACGGTTATGTGGCGCCGCTGGAGGAGATCTGCGACCTCGCCGACCGCCACGGCGCGATGGTCATGGTCGACGACTCGCACGCCGTCGGCTTCGTCGGCCCCACCGGCCGCGGCACGCCCGAGCTGCACGGCGTCATGGACCGCGTCGACATCATCACCGGCACCCTCGGCAAGGCCCTCGGCGGTGCCTCCGGCGGCTATGTCGCCGCCCGCGCCGAGATCGTCGCCCTGCTGCGCCAGCGCTCGCGTCCCTACCTGTTCTCCAACACCCTCGCCCCGGTGATCGCGGCGGCCTCGCTCAAGGTCCTCGACCTGCTGGAGTCCGCCGACGACCTGCGGACCCGGCTCGCCGAGAACACCGCGCTGTTCCGCCGCCGGATGACCGAGGAGGGCTTCGACATCCTCCCCGGCGACCACGCCATCGCGCCCGTCATGATCGGTGACGCGGCGAAGGCGGCCCGGATGGCCGAGCTGCTGCTGGAGCGCGGCGTCTATGTGATCGGCTTCTCCTACCCGGTCGTCCCGCAGGGCCAGGCCCGCATCCGGGTCCAGCTGTCCGCCGCGCACTCCACGGACGACGTCGACCGCGCGGTCGACGCCTTCGTCGCGGCCCGCGCCGAGCTGGAGTCCTGACCGGCCCGGATCTGCTGGGATAATTGACGGCATGATCGAGGCACGGCGGCTCCACATCCTCCGTGCGGTGGCCGACCACCGCACGGTCACCGCGGCAGCCGCCGCCCTCTACCTCACCCCCTCCGCCGTCTCCCAGCAGCTGACGGCCCTGGAGCAGGAGACCGGCCACCGGCTGGTCGAGCGCGGCGCCAAGGGCGTACGGCTCACTCCGGCCGGCGAGATCCTGCTCAGCCACACCAACGCGGTCCTCGCCCAGCTGGAGCGCGCCGAGGCCGAGCTGGCCGCCTACGGCTCGGGCGAGGCGGGTACGGTCACCGTGGCGGCCTTCGCGACCGGCATCGCGCAGGTCGTGGCCCCGGCGGTGGCCCGGCTCGCCCGCACCGCCCCGGGCATCGGCATCCGCGTCCAGGACGCCGAGGGCGACGCCAGCCTGCCCATGGTGCTGGACCGGCAGGTCGATGTGGCGGTCGCCGTCGAGTACCGCGGCGCCCCGCCCGCCGACGACCCCCGGCTGACCCATGTCCCGCTCTACGCCGAGCCCTTCGACGCCGTCGTCTCCCTCGGCCACCGTCTCGCCGACGTCGTCGAGGTGCCGCTCGCCGAGCTGGCCAAGGACCCCTGGATCAGCCCCTACCCCGGCAACCCGTGCCATGATGTGGTCGTCCTGGCCTGCGAGAGCGCCGGTTTCCAGCCCCGCCTGGAGCACTCCTCGGACGACTTCCGCGCCGTCGTCGCCCTCGCCGCCGCCGACGCGGGCGTGGCCCTCGTACCGCGTTCCGCGCTGCGCGGCATGGACCTGAGGGACGTGGCCGTACGCCCCGTCGACGGGGTGGCCCCGACCCGCCGGGTCTTCGCCGCCGTACGGCGCGGAGCGGAGGGACATCCGCTGATCCGCCCGGTGCTGGAGGCGCTGGGGGAGGCGGCACAGGCGTGAGGGTGCCGCGCTGAACGAGCCGAGGCCGGACCCACCCCCGCCGTGACCGAGCCGGCGCTGCCCCTGCCTGCGGCCACCGGCAGGGTGACTGTCAGTGGCAGGGGCTACGGTGCGTGGCATGCCGGATGCAGAAGACGTACGCCGTATCGCCCTGTCCCTGCCGGACACCACGGAGAAGGTCGCCTGGAGCATGCCCACGTTCCGGGTGGCTGGGAAGATGTTCGCGACCCTGCCGGAGGACGAGACCTCCCTCGCGGTGCGCTGTCCGAAGGACGAGCGCGACGAACTGGTGCTGGCCGAACCGGAGAAGTTCTGGATCGCGGCCCATGAGGCCCAGTTCGCCTGGGTGCGGGCGAGACTCGCGGCGCTGGAGGACGAGGACGAGCTGCGGGACATCCTCGCCGACTCCTGGCGCCAGGCGGCTCCGCCCCGACTCCTGGAGGCCTACCCGGAGTTGGGGCTGCTGCCGGGCGAGTGAGCGGTGCCGGGAGGGCGGTTCACACGCCCGCGGCCACCCGCCCCGCGCTCAGGAACCGGCCGATCCGCTGCCGCAGGCCGCTCGCGTCCAGCCCGTGCGCGGTGACATGTTCCTCGATGGTTCCGTAGCGGCGCAGCTCGCGGCGGCCGACACCCAGGCCCAGCACCCGGTGCGGCACGTCCGCGAGCGCCTCGCTCACCGCGGCCGTGGAGGTGCCCGCGAGGTACGGCTCGACCAGGACGACATCGGTGCCCGCGCCCTGTGTCGCCCGGCGCAGACCGGCCGCGTCGAAGGGCCGTACGGTCGTCGCGTACAGCACGGTCGTGTCCAGCCCCTCGGTGGCCGCCAGGACGGCGTCCAGCATCGGGCCGACGGCGACGACCACACCGGAGCGGCCCTCGCGGACGGTCAGGAACCCCTGGCCGTCGACCGCCCGGCCCCGCTGGTTGGCCTGCAAGGACAGTCGCACGTACACCTTGTCGTCGCCCGCGGCGACGGCGTGCCGCAGCAGGGTCTCGGCCTCGTCGGGGTGGCCGGGCACATGCACGGTCCAGCCGTCCAGGGTGTCCAGCAGCGCCACGTCGCCCGGAGCCATGTGGGTGAAGCCGCCGGCCGGCCAGTCGAAGGAGGCGGCTGCGCTCACCAGCACTGCCCCGGTGTCCTGGTGGCCCAGGTCCAGCTTGACCTGCTCGAACGGCCGCTCCACGAGAAAGCTGGCGAAGGTGTGCACGACCGGCCGCAGCCCGGTGAGCGCCAGCCCGGCCGCCGCCCCGACCAGGAGCTGTTCGCGGATGCCGACGTTGATCACCCGGTCCGGATGGCGGGCCATGGCGTCGCGGAAGGCGTCCTTGCCGATCTCGGCGAGGACCACGGCGACACGCGGGTCCTCGTCCAGCATCCGGGAGACGACGGGAGCGAAGCGGTCACGCATGGTGTCCATGGAAAGGTGTCCTTCTTTCTGGCTTTCTGGGCAGGAAGTGCGGGTCAGGCGTTCTTCGGTTCGACGCGGGCCACCACGACGTGCGGCCGGCCGGGGTGCGGTGCCGTGAAGGCGGCGTACAGCGCCTCGTGGTCGCGTCCGTCGACGTTCACCGCCGACCAGCCCGCGGCCTCGAACCGGGCGGCGATCCCGCCCGGCAGCGCATGGCTGGCCGAGGAGTTGTCGATCACCACCGTGTGCAGCCGCTCCAGGGCGGCCGGCCCGGCGAACGCGATCGCCTCGTGATTGCTGCCCTCGTCCAGTTCGGCGTCGCCGATCAGCGTCCAGACGGCCGGGTCGTGCCGCCCCTGGGCGCGCAGCCCCAGTGCGGTGCCCACGGCGATCGGCAGGCCGTGGCCGAGCGACCCGCTGCCGATCTCGGCGCCGGGCACCAGCACCCGGTCCGGGTGGTGGCCCAGCGGGGAGTCGTACGACCCGAACCCGGGCAGCCAGTCCACCGGCAGGAACCCCTTCGCGGCCAGCACCGCGTAGTACGCCATGGGCCCGTGTCCCTTGCTCAGCAGAAACCGGTCGCGGTCCGGATCGTCCCGCCGCTCGGGACTCACCCGGAGCACCCGGTCGTAGAGCACCCACAGCACGTCGAGCGTCGAGGTGGCCGCCGGGCCGTGCTTCTCGTCGCCGGTCATCATGCTCATCAGCCCGGCCAGGTCGTCGAAGCCGTAGCGGCGGTCGGCGGAGCCGTGGGCGCGGTGTTCGTTCGCGGTGATCGTCATGACCCACAGCCTGCAACCTCAACCAAAGTCGAGGTCAACCACGGAAAGGGAGGAGCGAGCACCGAGTCGAGTGCGGTATTGTTTCTCTGCGCGTTGCGACCGGGGAAACCCCAGGTCAGACGGCATCGGGACGTGGCGCAGCTTGGTAGCGCACTTGACTGGGGGTCAAGGGGTCGCAGGTTCAAATCCTGTCGTCCCGACAGATGATGTCGGACATGTCCGCGGCTGAGGGGCCCTCTTCTGAGGGCCCCTCACGCATGTGCACACACCCGTGCCCCCGGCCGCCGACATCGGCCAGGGACACGGGTGGCTCGGTGGGGTCAGCGGGCGGTCAGCCGCCACAGGTGGTCGGCCGTGCCGTTGTCGGACCACTGGAGGACCTGGGCGCCCGGTGACGTGCTCATCCCGTCCACGCCCAGCAGCAGACCGCTGTTGTAGTTGGCGATCTTGTAGAAGCCGTCGCGGGCCGGGATCACCTGCCAGAGGTGGTCGGCGGTCCCGTTGTCGCCCCAGACCAGGGCGGTGCCGCCGTCGCCGGTGTTCATGTCCCGGATGCCCAGCAGCAGCCCGCTCTTCTGGTTGACGATGCGGTACAGGCCGGAGCCGGCGGCCACCAGCGTCCAGTTCTGGTCGGTGCCGCTGGTGGCCGTGGCCTGGACCACCGAGGTGCCCTGAGCGGTGCCCCCGTTCAGGGTGTCCAGGGCGAGCCCGCTGTTCCGGTTGGTGATCTGGTAGCGCCCGGCCAGCGAGGTGGAGGTGCCGCTCGGGGTGACGACCAGGTGGTAGCCGTCGGAGGCGTTCATGGTCACCGGCACCGTGACCGAGCCGTTCGACACCGGGTAGTCGGCGTCGGAGACGGTGATCGGGCCGGGCGAGGCGGTCGTACGGCCCGTGCTGGGGGTGTACTCCAGCCTGACGTGGACCGTGCTGCCGAAGGCGGACAGCGAGGACAGGCCGCGCACGGTGACCGCGCAGGAGCCGGTGCAGCCGCCGGTGACGACGCTGAGCTGGTTGCCCGGGCCGTTCAGGGAGGCGATGCCGTCGATGCCCGTCTGCGCCGGGGGAGTGGTGACCAGCATGTTCCCCGACATGTCGCCGTACCACCGGTACATCCAGTACGCGCCGTTGGGTGAGCCGCCGGTGTCGGTGAGGGTGTCGCCGAGGGTGCCGTAGTGGTTCCAGAAGGCCAGCTCGGCGTCGTGCACCCCGGCCCGCTCGAACTTGGCGACATAGCCGATCAGGGCGCCGGGGACCCCCACCTCGTCGGGCTTGGCGTACTCCTCGACGGCGATCGGCCGCGGGCTGATGCCGAGGCTCGACTCCAGTGCGCGGTAGGCGGCGACATGCGCGGCGATGTCGTTGCTGCCTTGCAGCTCGTGCCAGGAGACGATGTCCGGGACGGTGCCGCTCGCCTTGGCGTCGGTGAGGAAGGTGCTCATCGCGGACTGGTTCCAGGTGGAGTAACTCGGGCCCTGCACCGGGGTCCTGGCGTCCTTGGCGCGGACCTCCCGGAAGGTGCGGGCCCATCCCGCGTCGAACGCGCCGGCGTGGGCGGTGTCCCAGGTCCAGTCGGGCTCGTTCCACAGCTCGTAGGCGGCGATGTTCGTGGCGCCGGAGGACTGCACGGACGCCACCTGCTTGTCCACCGCTGTCAGCCAGTCGCTCCAGCTCACCCATTTGTAGGGGAAGTTCGGATACCAGTCGGGCATCCGTACGACCACCTTCGCGCCGGCGCGGGACGCCTTCGGCGCCACGGTCAGAGCGTCGCCGGCGGGCTTCGGCTCGCCGTTGGGGAGCTGGGAGCCGCCCGGCGCCATCTGCACGAAGGTGTTGGGCTTGAGCGCGCCGACAAGACCGTCGGCGGGCGTGCTGTCGTCGGCGAGGCCGTACAGGCTGCCGGTGGCGACATGGGTGACCGGGCGGAGGGTCCGGTTCGCGTCGACCACCAGGGTGGTGGCGGAGCTGGGGGCCGCCTGGGCCGGGGCCCCGGTGGCCAGTGCGGCGGTGGCGGCCAGCGCACACACGCTCAGGAGGGGGATGAGGGGTCTGGTGCGGCTCATGGGGGAACTCCTCGACGGAGGGGATGAGAGGGATGCGGGCGGTCAGTCCTTGACCGCGCCCGCGGTCACGCCCGCGGCCACATAGCGCTGGGCGAGGACCAGCAGGACCGCCGCGGGAACGGAGGCGACCACGGCGGTTGCCATGATCGCGTTCCACTCCTGGTTGTTGTTGCCGATGTACTTGTAGATCCCGAGGGTGATGGGCCGCAGCTCGCCGCCGCCGTCCAGGGTGGTGGCGAAGACGAAGTCGGACCAGGCCCACAGGAAGCTGAAGAGGGAGACCGTGACGAGCGCGTTCCGGCTCACCGGCAGCACGATCGACCAGAAGGTGCGGAAGGTGCCCGCGCCGTCGATCCGGGAGGCGGCGATCAGCTCGCCGGGGATGCCCGACATGAACGCCGTGAAGATCATGACGCCGAACGGCACGGCGATGGTGGAGTCGGCGACGATCAGACCCCACCAGGAGTTCAGCAGGCCGAGATCGAGGAAGATGCCGTAGAAGCCCATCGCCATGACGATGCCGGGGATCATCTGGGCGATCAGCAGGACCAGGCCGATCGCCCCGCCGCCGCGCGGGCGCAGTCGCGCCAGCGAGTAGCCGGCCGGCGCGGCGATCAGCAGGGTGAGGGCGACCGTGCCGAGGCCGATGAGCAGACTGGTGCCGAGATAGGGCAACTGGTCGTCCAGCACCGCCCGGTAGCCCGCGAAGGTCGGGTGCAGCGGCAGCAGGTCGGGCGGGCTCTTGCGCATGTCCTGCTGCGGGGTGAGGGACACGTTCAGCATCCAGTACACCGGGAACAGCATCAGCGCGGTGAGCAGGAGGCCGACGGCCGTGTGACGCCAGGACTTCACGCTTCCTGCCTCCTCTGGACGCGGATGTACAGCAGGCCGAAGACGAGGGCGATGAGGATGAGCAGGTTGCCGACGGCGGCCCCCGGCCCGAACTTCGGCAGCAGCGAGCCGAAGCCGAGCTGGTACGACCAGGTGGCCAGGGTGGCGGAGGAGTCACCCGGACCCCCCTTGGTCATGATCCAGATCAGGTCGAACACCTTGAGGGTGTAGACGAGACCGAGGAGCAGGGTGATCGCCGACACCGGCCGCAGCAGCGGGAAGGTGATCCGGCGGAAGGTCTGCCAGGCGCTCGCCCCGTCCAGCGCCGCCGCCTCGTACAGTTCGGCCGGGACGTTCTGGAGCCCGCTGTAGAGGATGACCAGGTTGAACGGGATGCCGATCCAGATGTTCGCGATGATCACCGAGGTCAGCGCCCAGTGCGGCGAGGTGAGCCAGTCGACGGGAGCCACTCCGAGCAGGTGCAGCAGGTAGTTCACCACGCCCGACTCGCTGTTGAACATCCACGACCAGGTCGACGCCGACACGATCAGCGGCAGCAGCCAGGGCACCAGGAACAGCGCCCGCAGCACCGCCGAGAGCCGGAAGTGCCGGTTGAAGAAGACTGCGAGGGCGAGCCCGGCGGCGTACTGGAAGGCGATGGACACGAAGGTGAAGACCATCGTGTGCCGCAGCGCCGGAGCGAACGCTGGGTCGCTCAGCACCGTGTGGAAGTTGTCCCAGCCGGAGAAGGGCGCGTCGTCGGCCACGAAGGAGCGGACGGTGTAGTCCCGCAGGCTCAGATCGAGGTTGCGGTAGAGGGGATAGAGGTAGAAGGCGGCGAGATAGGCGATCAGCGGGGCGACGAACGCGAGGGCGGCGAGCCGGCTGCGGCGCCGCTGTCCGCGCCGCACCGGCAGCGGGCCGGGCCCGCCCGTCCCCGCTGCCGCCGCCCGCCGGGACCGCTCGGCAGGGGCGATGGTCATGGGTCCGGATCCTCAGTTCTTCCGCGCGCTCGCCTGGGCCGTGTCCAGGGCCGCCTTCGGGCTGCTGCCGCCGGACAGCGCGTTCTGCACGGCGGTCCACATCGGCTGCGAGATCTGCGGGTACCTGGTGCCGAGGCCGCCGCTGGTACGGCCGCGCGCCGCGGCGACCGCGGCCACCCAGGGCTTCAGCGCCGGGTTCTGCCTGACCTGCGCGGCCTGGACCGAGGCCGTCGGGGCCACGTACATCAGCGTGCTGTCCGTGGGCAGCAGACTGCTGTCGCTGGTCAGACACTCGACGATCTTCTTGCTGACGCCGTAGCGCGCCGAGTCCTTCTGCACGGGCACGGTGACGAACTCTCCGCCCGTCGGCACCGGCGCCGGACCGCCGTTGCGCGCCGGGATGCTGAGGACGCCGTAGGGGAACCCGGCCTTGCCCGCGTTGCCGAGCTGCCAGGTGCCGTTCTCGCCGAACGCGTAGGCACCGGTGGCGAACTCCTGCCAGCTGGTGGTCTGGGTGTTCTGGAGGACGTCCTTGGGGGCGTATCCCGCGTCCACCCACTGCTTCCACAGCGACAGGGCGGCGACACCCTGGTCCGAGTCGAGCCGGGTCAGATCGCCGCCCGCGCCCCAGAACCAGGGCAGGAACTGGAAGCTGCCCTCCTCGGTGTTGATCGCGGAGAAGGTGATGCCCTTCTTCCCGGCCGCCTTGACCTTCTTCAGGGCGGCGGTCAGGGAGTCCCAGTCCTTGACCGAGGAGGGGTCGACACCCGCGGCGGACAGGACCTTCTTGTTGTAGTAGAGGGCGAGGGTGTTGGCGCCGATCGGCACCCCGTAGGAGGCGTGGCCGATGGTGCCCGCGCCGATGACGTTCTTCTGGAACGACGCGGTGTCCAGGCCGAGATCGCTGGTCTTGTTGAGGATCCCCGCCTCCACCAGCGTGGAGACGACCGGGTTGTCGACCAGCATCACATCCGGCGCGTTGCCCTGCTGGGCGGCCAGCAGCGCCTTGTTGCCCAGGTCGGTGGTGTCGTACGCGGTGCGCTTCACCGTCACCCCGGCCTTGGTGCCGCACGAGGAGACCAGCTTGCCCCAGGCCGAGGAGGCGTCGAACTGGGGGTAGGGGTCCCAGAAGGTGTACGTCCCCCCGGCCCCGCCCGAGGCGGAGCCCGAGGAGCCGGAACCACCGCCGCAGGCGGCGAGGGAGGCGAGCGCGCCGACGACGGCGACCGCGCGGAGCAGGGTACGACGGGTGGGTATCACGGGGCGACCTCGTTGTCGTGGAGGAGGGGCGGGGGAGGGCTCAGGAGGTGGGCAGCCAGACGCGCATCGCGCCGTCCCGGCGGTTGGCCCAGGCGTAGTAGGGGACGGCGGTCAGCTCGACGGGCTCGCCGTCCTGCCCGGCCGTGTCGCCGGCGGTGGTGTACGGCCACCAGCCCGCGTCCGGGATGCTGCGCCGCCGCCCGGCCGCGGTCACCGTGGTGACCCCGCCCAGCAGGTCCGGGCGGTGCCGGGCGGCGAGCGGGCGGGCCGGGTCCAGGACGATGGCGTCCAGGCCGCCGCCCGGATGGTCGACCTGCTCCAGGCAGTACACGAGCGGCCCGCGTTCGATCGCCACACAGCCGCGTACGGCGTCCACGCGCGGGTCGGCCGCGGTCAGCCGGGGTTCCAGGTCCAGCTCCAGCACGACCCGGTCGCCGGGCGCCCAGTGCCGCTCCAGTCGCAGCCAGCCGTCGGTCACCGGCGAGTCGTACGTCTCCTCCCCGCACCGCACCCGGAACTCCCGGCACCACTCGGGGATGCGCAGCGAGAGGGTCCAGGGACCGTCGGACCGGGTCTCCTCGACGGTGAGCGCGATCGTCCCGTGCCACGGGTAGTCGGTCTCGGCGCGTACGGCGACACCGGCGCCGGTATAGCGTCCGGTGACGTACTGGTGGATCTGGAGGCCGCCGTCGTCGCTGGTGGCGAGGTAGTGCTCCAGGCCGGCCAGCAGCCGCATCACGTTGGGCGGGCAGCAGGCGCAGCGGAACCACCGGGTGCGCCGGGCGGACTGGTCGCCGCCGGTGTCGGTGTGGCCGTCGCGGACCTGGAGCGGGTTGACGTACAGCCAGCGCTCGCCGTCCAGCGACACCCCGGCCAGGAAGCCGTTGAACAGGGTGCGTTCGATCAGGTCGGAGTAGCGGGTCTCGCCGGTGAGCAGGGCCATCCGCCAGCTCCACTGCACGGAGGCGATGGCGGCGCAGGTCTCGCAGTAGGCGCGCTCGTTGGGGAGTTCGTAGGGGTCGCCGAAGTCCTCCTCGTCGTGGTGCGCGCCGAGGCCGCCGGTGACATGGGTCTTGGTGGTGGTCATGGCGTGCCACAACCGCTCGGCGGCGGCGCGGAGTTCGGCCTCCCCGGTCTCGGTGGCGAGGTCGGCGGCGGCGGCCAGCAGATACAGCTGCCGTACGGCGTGACCCTCCACGGTGGCCGCCTCGCGCACCGGCACCCGGTCCTGGCAGTAGGCCTCACCGCCGAGCAGCCCGTGGCCGTGCCGGTCGACGAAGTAGCCGGCCAGGTCCAGATAGCGGCGCTCGCCGGTCTCCCGGTACAGCTCGACCAGCGCGGTCTCGATCTCCGGGTGGCCGTCGATGCCGTCGATGGGCTTGCCGCTGCCGGGCGGGCCGAAGACGGAGTCGACATGGTCGGCGAACCTGCGGGCGACATCGAGGAGTTCGGTCCTGCCGGTGGCCCGGTGGTGGGCGACGGCGGCCTGGATGAGGTGGCCCGCGCAGTACAGCTCGTGCCCCCACCGCAGGTCCTGGTACCGCTCGCCGCCCTTGACCAGCTGGAACCAGGTGTTGAGGTAGCCGTCGGGCTGCTGGGCGGCGGCGACCAGCGCGGTGATCTCCTCGACCTGTGCCTCCAGGTCCTGGTCCGGACCCTGGGCGAGCTGCCAGGACGCCGCTTCCAGCCACTTGTAGACGTCCGTGTCGACGAAGGGGTACGCGCCCTGGAACTCGCCCTCGGCGGTGCCGGCCGCGAGCCGCAGGTTGTGCAGGTTGCCCGCGGACTCCAGCAGCCCGGGACCCTGCGGGATGGAGGTGCGGGCGTTGACCTCGCGCCGGGCGTGCCAGAAGCCCGCGGTGACAGCGGCCGTGGCCGGACGCAGCGCGGCACGGGCGTCCGGACCGAGGCGGACCGGACCGACGCGGACCGGTCCGGCGGAACCGGGGGAGGCGGCGGAAGCGGCGGAACCGGCGGCGCCGGGAGAGGCGGCGGAGCCGGGGGAGGCGGACGGGGCGGGGCGGGTGCGGGGCATGACTCTCCGGGGGAAGGGGGCCGGGACGACCGGCGGCCGGGCAACGAGTGAGCAAGCCGTTGAGCAATCGTTTTCCTGCCCGAGAAGTAGAGGGGACCCGGGACCCGGGGTCAAGAGGTGTGGCAAGGGCTTTCTCATCTTTTCCGGGGACTGGCACCCGGCTGCCGCGCCTGCCAGGATGGTCGGATCGCCGTAGTCGAGGAAAAGGTTTGCTCGTGCCCGCTGCCCCAGATGCTCCAGGCTCTTCCCCCGCCGGCCGGGCCAGGCTCGCCGATGTCGCGGCGCTCGCGGGCGTCAGCGTGGGCACGGCCTCCAAGGCGCTCAGCGGCGCCGGCCGGATGCGCCCGGAGACCCGGCAGCGCGTGCTGGACGCGGTGACGGCCCTCGGCTTCCGGCCCAACCAGCACGCCCAGAGCCTGCACACCGGCCGCAGCTGGACCGTCGGCCTGATGACCACGGACGGCATCGGCCGCTTCAGCACCCCGGTCCTGCTCGGCGCGGAGGACGCGCTGGGCGCCGGGAAGATCTCGGTCCTGCTCTGCGACACGCGCGGTGACGCCATCCGGGAGCAGCACCATCTGCGCAACCTCATGGACCGCCGGGTCGACGGCATCATCGTCACCGGCCGGCGCACCGACGCGCGCCCGCCGCTGACCGGCATCACCGGGCTGGAGTCGGTACCGGTGGTCTACGCGCTCTCACCGTCGACGGACCCCGGCGACATGTCCGTCGTCTCGGACGACCGGCGCGGCGCCGAGCTGGCGATGGAACACCTGCTGTCCACCGGCCGCACCCGGATCGCCCATGTCACCGGCCCCGAGCACCACGCGGCCGCCCGGCACCGGGCCCGCCACGCGGTGCGGCACCTGGCACAGGCGGGTCTCGGGCCGGCCGGCGACCGGGTCCTCTTCGGCGAGTGGAGCGAGGCCTGGGGCCGCCGCGCGGTGGCCGCCGTCCTGCGCACGGCGCCCGACACGGACGCGTTCTTCTGCGGCAACGACCAGATCGCCCGCGGGGTCACCGACGCGCTGCGCGAACAGGGCGTCGGCGTCCCCGGCGACATCGCGGTCGTCGGCTACGACAACTGGGACACCATGGCGCTGGCGAGCCGGCCGCCGCTCACCACGATCGACATGAACCTCGCGGAGATCGGCCGGATCGCGGCCCTGCGCCTGCTGGAGGCGATCGACGAGGGCGAGGCCACACCGGGCGTGCGCACGGTGCCGTGCCGGCTGGTGGTGCGGGAGTCGACGTGAGGCGGGCCCGGCCCCGGGGCGTGCCCGCGCGCGGCAGGGAGAAGGCCCCGCGGTCTCGGGGCCGCCCGTGCGCGGCAGCGAGAAGGGCCCCCTTCCCGGCGCCGGGCGGCGGGAAGCGGGGGCCCGGGGCGCGGGGGGGGTCGGTCTCGCCCCCGGGGGTGGGGGGCCGCCGGGGGGGGCCCTCCGTCCCGCCCCCCTGCCGGGCGCGGGGGGGGGGGCTCCGGGGGGCCCATGTCGGAGGGGCGGGGCGGGCGCTGCCCCGAGGCGCCGCTCGGGTCGGGGGAGGGCGGCTGCTCGCCGGTGAGGCGAAGGTGAGGCGAAGGTGGAGCGAAGCCCCCGGGCCGTCCCGAGCGGGCTGGATCAGCCGAGGTCGGCGGTGTCGCGGCGGGACACCGAGAGGAAGGCCACGAAGCCGATGATCGCCACGGTCCAGGCCAGGGTCACCGGCCCGAGCCCCCAGGCCAGTCCGCCCCGGGAGGCCGGCAGGGCCATCCAGTCGGCCAGCGAGGCGCCGAGCGGGCGGGTGATGACGTAGGCCGCCCAGAACGCGCTCACCGAGCCGAGCAGACCGGCGCGGTGGGCCAGGGCGGGCACGCAGATCGCCACGGCGAACAGCACGACCGAGCCGAGATAGCCGAGGCCGATGGTGGCGCTGAGGTCGCCCGCAGCCGTGCCCAGGGCGAACGTGGCGAGGACGGCCGCCCAGTAGAAGGCCTCGCGGCGGCGGGTGCGGACGGAGTGGATGGACAGCGTCCGCTCCACGGTGTGCCAGAGGGCGAAGACGGCGGCCAGGGCGATCAGGAACAGCGGGGTGGACAGGGTGTAGGGGACGCCGAGGCCGACGTGCAGCACATCCGCGGCCATCGTGCCGAACACGCTGACCATGACGATCGCCGTCCAGTAGATCCAGGCCACGTACCGGCGGACGGCGAACTGGAGCACGAGCGCGGCCACGAAGGCGAGACCGCCGACCCCCACGGCCGGGATCGGCCCCAGCAGATGGGCCAGGAAGTCGGAGGCCGTCTCGCCCATGCCGGTGGTGAGGACCTTGATGATCCAGAAGTAGACGGTGACCGCCGGGACCTTGGTCGCAGTCTCGCGTACGCGCGCGCGTGCGTGGCCTGTGGGCCGGTGGTCGAGGACGTGCTCTGTGCTCATGATCCGCACCCAAGCACAACCCACCGTTCCGGCCCCAGCCCCCTTTGCCATTGTTTTGTGGCCTCTGGTGCAGGAGTTGCCGCGGCCTTGGGTCCGGGATCAGAACACCAGGCCCACATGGGCGAGCGCCTGCTTCAGCAGGACCCCGTGCCCGCCCGGCATCTCGCTGTGCAGGGCCGCCGAAGCCGCCTCCTGCGGGCTGAACCAGACGAGGTCCAGCGCGTCCTGCCGGGGCCGGCAGTCGCCCGTCACCGGCACGATGTAGGCGAGGGACACCGCGTGCTGCCGGGGGTCGTGGTACGGCGTGATCCCCGCCGTCGGGAAGTACTCGGCGACGGTGAAGGGCTGGAGGGAGGCGGGGACCCGGGGCAGGGCGACCGGGCCGAGGTCCTTCTCCAGATGGCGCAGCAGGGCGTCACGGACCCGTTCGTGGTGCAGCACCCGACCGGAGACCAGGGTCCGGCTGACCGTGCCGTCCGGGCCGATGCGCAGCAGCAGCCCGATGCTGGTGACTTCGCCGCTGTCGTCCACGCGCACGGGCACGGCCTCGACGTACAGGATCGGCATCCGGGCCCTGGCCATTTCCAGCTCGTCCGTGGTCAGCCAGCCGGGCGTGGTTTCGGTCATGTCAGACATTGCTTGATCATACTTTCCGGGTGGGGCGCGCGCAGTGGTTGCGCGCCGGTTCGGATGCGGTCGGGGGCGGGGCTGTCAGGTGAGTCCGTAGAGGCGTCGGGCGTTGTCGCGGCCCGTCCAGGCGGCGATGCGCAGGGCGTCGGGCATGCTCAACTCGTCGGCGTCCACCCGGCTTTGCAGCAGATCGGCGAGGCCCTGCCGGAAGCACAGCGCGCCCAGGTGGTGGAATTCGGCCACGCCGTAGGCGTCCGAGCTGTAGAGCAGCTTGCGGAACGGCGTGATCTCCAGTGCCTCCTCCAGCACCGCCCGGCAGCGGGCCGGACCGGTGTGGTGCAGGGCGAGGCCGACGTCCAGGTACACATGCTCGAACACGGCGGCGAGATAGGCGGCTTGGCGGTGGTACGGCCAGCAGTGCAGCAGCAGGACGGGGATCGTGCCGCCGGTCAGATGCAGCCAGTCGGTGAGCAGGGCGGGGTCGGCGCGGTGCAGCCGCAGGTCCGCGTCCCCGAAACCGGTGTGCAGTTGCAGCGGCAGCCCCAGGTCGACGGCGGTCCACAGCAGGTGCCGGACCAGGACGGGGTCGGTGAGCCGGCCGCCGTCCGCGAGCCAGCGGGCGACCGCCGCGGTCACCTCCGCGTCGGTGGGCCGCGCCGGGTCCAGGGCGAAACCGGTGCGGTAGGCGGCGATCGACTTCACCGCCACCACGCCCGGCCGGCGGACGGCCGCCTCGGCGGACGCGCGGAGCGCGCCCGCGTACGCGTCCGGCTCGACGCCTTGCGCGGCCACCGCCTCGGCGAGCTGCTCCAGCCGTACGACCTCGCGGGCGGCGGCGCCGGCGGCCTCCGCCAGGGCCGCGGGTGAGGTCACCGGGTGCGGGGCGTAGCCGGTGTCCACGCAGAACAGCTCCGCTCCGGAGGCCCGGAGGAAGCGGCGGTTGACCTCCTGCCAGCCGAGCCGGGAGCGGCGCTCCACATAGGCCTCGGGCGGTGCGTGCCGGGGCAGGTCGAGCAGGGGTGCGCAGTGCCGGCGTACGGCCACCCCGGCCGGCGTGTCGAAGGGCGAGACACCGGCCCAGGCCGCGCCCTCGGTGAGCAGGGACTCGAACTCCGCCGGCGCGAGGTCGGCGGTCACCGCGCCATGGCAGTGGTGGTCGACGAGCGGCAACCCTGCGAGAACCTCGTGCACCGGCCCGGACGCGATCACGGACACCACCTTCCCGGCCAGGTCGTCGGGATAACCCGGCGGAGCGTTGTCGGCATGGGCTGGTGCCGTGCGGGCATCGCCGGGTGCATGTCGGGTGTTCCCGGGTGGCTGCTCGGCGTGTTCCGGGGGCCCCGGTGCCTCACCGGCGTCCTCGGGGACACCATCCGTGCTGCCCGGGATCCTCTCGGCACGCCTGGGTCCTTTCGTCGGTTCGTCAGTACACCCAGCGGTAGGCCGCCGCCACCCCGGCGTCGTCCAGGTCTGCCACGGCCGCCGCCTCGCCGAGCCGGACGGCGGTGATCGCGTCGGCGAGGACCGGGCCCAGCGCGGCCCGCAGCACCGGGTCGGCGCGGAACTCCTCGACGGCCCGCGGCAGCGACTCGGGCAGCCGGTGCACCCCGCGGGCCGTCGCCTCCTCGGGGCCGTACCGGGCCGGGTCCCCGGTGATCTCCTCGGGCAGCCGCAGCGCCCCGGCCACTCCGTCGAGACCGGCGGCGATCACGCAGCCGAGCGCCAGATACGGGTTGGCGGCCAGGTCCACCGGCTTGACCTCCAGGTTGGCCTCCTGGTCGCGGCGGCCCGCCGTACCGGTGACCAGCCGCAGCGCGGCCTCGCGGGTCTCGTGGCCCCAGGCCGTGAAGACCCCGGCCCACTGGGACGGCCTGAGCCGCAGATAGCTGGCCGGGCTGGGGGCGGTGACCGCCGTCAGCGCGGGCAGACGAGCCAGGACACCGGCCGCGAAGGACTCCGCCGCGGCCGTCATGCCGTACCGCCGCTCCCCGCCCGCGTGCAGGTTCACGCCCGCGCGCCAGCAGGACAGATGCAGATGGCCGCCGTTGCCGACGCCCTCCGCGAGCACCGCGGGCGCGAACGACACCCGCAGACCGTGCCGCTGCGCGACCGCGCGGACGGTCTGCCGTACCAGCACACTGCGGTCGGCCGCCGCCACCGGGTCCTGCGCGCCCACCGAGATCTCGAACTGCCCGGCCGCGTACTCCGGATGGAGCTGGTCGACGGCCACGTCCTGGGCGGCGAGCGCGGCGAGCAGGTCGGCGGTGTAGTCGCTCAGCTCCACCTGGCGGATCGCGCCGTACGCCGGTCCGGACACCGCCGGGACGAACTCCCCGGCCGGCGCCGAGCCCAGCCCGACCGCCCACTCCACCTCGATCGCCGCCCGGAAGGACAGGCCGTGCCGCTCCGCCGCCCCGGCGACGATCCGGCGCAGAAAGGTCCGGGTGCAGCCGGGATGCCGGGCACCCTCCTGGGTGATCCGGTCCACCGGCGCCCACGCCCAGCCGGGCTGCCCGGCCAGCACCGTCAGCCGGTCCAGGTCCGGGTAGAGCCGCAGATCGCCGTCGGGGGAGCCGAGGACGTCCGTGGCGACGATCGAGTCGTGCGCGAGGAACGTGTCGAACACCGGCGACATCCCGACCCCCGAGGACACGGCCGCCGCCAGCCGCGCCGTCGGGATCGTCTTCACCCGGCCGACGCCCGCGGTGTCCACGTACGCCAGTACGATCCCGTGCACGCCCCGCGCGGTCAGCTCGGCGGTGAGCGCGGCGGCCCGGCGCAGATCTCCGGGGCGGCCGCCGGGCACGGGGTCGGCAAGGGCGGTCATACGTCCTCCTCCGCGGGCTGTGCCGGGTGCACGGGCGGGTCAGGGTTTCACGGCCACCGCGCCGTACTGCGGCACCACGGCGGAGGCCGGCCCGGCGCGCCACTGCGAGCACGGCACCAGCCCCGGCTCGACGGGGTCGAGGCCCGCCAGGAAGGAGGCGATCTCCGCGTGGCTGCGGGCGGTGATCGGCGGGGTGGCGTGCGCGTTCCAGAACTCCATCGCGGCGGCGTTGCCCTCGCCGCCCACCTCGGCGTCGTACGTCGGATGGGTGAGGACGAGATGGCTGCCGGAGGGCAGGGCCGCCATGAGCCGGCGCACGATGTCCCGGGCCTCGCCGGTGTCCAGGACGAAGTTGAGGATGCCGAGCATCATCAGCGCGACCGGCCGGCTCAGGTCGAGGGTCTCGGCGGCGCGCTGCACGATGCTCTCCGGGTCGTGCACATCGGCGTCGACGTAGTCCGTGGCCCCCTCCGGGGAGCTGGTCAGCAGCGAGCGCGCGTGCACGAGCACGATCGGGTCGTTGTCGACGTAGACGATCCGGGCGTCGGGCGCGATCCGCTGGGCGATCTCGTGGGTGTTGTCGACGGTCGGCAGGCCCGTGCCCACGTCCAGGAACTGCCGGATGCCGCGCTCGACGGCCAGGAAGCGCACCGCCCGCGCCAGGAACTCACGGTCCGCGCGGGCCACCGCCCGGATCACCGGGAACATCCCGGCGACCTGCTCACCGACCCGCTGGTCGACCTCGTAGTTGTCCTTGCCGCCGATCCAGTAGTTCCACACCCGGGCGTTGTGCGCCACGGTGGTGTTCAGCCCGCCCGGACCGGCCGTCGGATCACGCCCTTCGGTCACGTCGCCGCCCTTTCCGTGCACGGTTCCCCGCCGTCATTGTGCCGCCCGTTGATCGTGCTGTCCCGGGAACCGCGCACCACGGGCGGTCCGGGGCGGCCCCGGACCCCGCACAGGCATGCGGAACACTGGGGTGCCGTACCCCCGCCCCGACCGGAAGCAGGACATGCCCGCCACGCCCGCCCCCCTCCTCGACCACCCCGCCGGCCTGCCCGAGGGCCCCGCCGACATCCGGCTCGTCGTCACCGACATGGACGGCACCCTGCTGGACGACGCCAAGCGCACACCGGAGGGGCTGTGGCCGCTGCTCGCCGAGCTGCGCCGCCGCGGCGTGCTGTTCAGCCCGGCCAGCGGCCGCCAGTACGCGACGCTGGCCCGGCAGTTCGCCGAGGTCGCCGAGGGCATGGTGTTCATCGCCGAGAACGGCACCTATGTGGTCCGCGACGGCGTGGAGCTGAGCTCCGACCCGCTGGCGCCCGGGGTCGCCGCCGGGGTGGCCCGGACGGTACGGCGGCTGGCCGCCGACGGCGTGGACGTGGGCGCCGTGGTGTGCGGCAAGCGCTCGGCGTACGTCGAACGGACCGACGAGGCGTTCCTGGCCGAGGTGCGCAAGTACTACGTCGAGCACCGGGTCGTCGAGGACGTGACCGCGGTCGAGGACGACATGATCAAGGTCGCGGTGTTCGACTTCGGGGCCGCCGAGCGCTCCACCGCGCCCGCCCTGGCGGAGTTCGCCGACACCCACCGGGTGGTCGTCTCCGGCGAGCACTGGGTCGACGTCATGAACCGCACCGCGGACAAGGGCACCGCCCTGCGCGGCCTCCAGCGGGCGCTGGGCATCACCCCGGCGCAGACCATGGTGTTCGGCGACTACCTCAACGACCTGGAGATGCTCGACGCCGCCGAGTGGTCCTTCGCCATGGCCAACGCCCACCCGGAGGTCGTCCGCCGGGCCCGCCACCTCGCCCCGTCCAACAACGACAACGGGGTGCTGCGGACCATAGCCCACGTGCTCGGCCTGTAACGCCGGCCGGGTCGGCGCGGTGGGCCGTCGCGGTGGGCCGCAGCCCCCCGGCCGCGGGCCTCAGCGGACCGGCTTGCGGCCCACCGCGCCGTACAGCGAGATCGGCCCGGCGCCGTCCGGGGCGGTCTGCGGACGCCAGTCGGCGACCGACACGACGCCGGGGTCCAGCAGCTCCAGTCCGCGGAAGAAGGCGGCCACCTCCTTCTGCGAGCGGGCCACCAGGGTCACCCCGCCCGCCGCGTAGGCGGCGATGCCCTTGCGCACGTTCTCCGGCTCGAAGTCGGCCGTCATCGTGGACAGCACCAGACAGCTGCCCGGCGCCAGCGCGTCGACCAGGGTGGACACCAGGTCGTGGGCGCCGTCCTCGTCGGCGATGAAGTGCAGCAGCGCGATCAGCGACAGGGCCACCGGGCGGTCCAGGTCGAGGACGCGGGCGGCCTGCTCGAGGATCGCCCTCGGGTCCCGGGCGTCGGCCTGGACGTACTCCGTCACGCCCTCCGGGGTGCCGCGCAGCAGCGCCTGGGCGTGCACCAGCACGATCGGGTCGTTGTCGACGTAGACGACCCGGGCGTCCGGCGCCACCGACTGGGCGATCTGGTGCAGATTGGGCTCGGTCGGTATGCCGGTGCCGATGTCCAGGAACTGGCGGATGCCGTCCTCGGCCAGGGCGCGCGTGGTGCGGTGCATGAACTCCCGGTTGGCGCGGGCGGCCCGCGGGGCGCCCCCGTCGATGGCCGCGATGCTGCGGCCCAGCTCCTCGTCGACGGGGTAGTTGTCCTTGCCGCCGAGATACCAGTCGTACACCCGGGCCGGATGCGGCCGGGTGGTGTCGATGCGCTGCGCGGCCGGCTCGGTCCCCGTCACGTACTGCTCCTCGGCTCGGTCACCTACGTCAGTTGCGAGGAGAAGTCTGACACGATCACGCGCTGTGCAGGCACTCCTCGGCCACCCGCTTGTCCAGCGCGGCCCGCACCAACGCGGCCGCCAGCACGGCCGGTTCGGCGTTCCCGGCCAGCGCGGTCAGCTGGTCCGGGTCCTTCGGCAGGCCGAGCCGGGCCGCCCCGGACAGGGCCTTGTCGTCCAGATAGGGGGCGAGTTCGCGCCAGACGCGCTGGGCCTCGCGCAGGAAGATGTCGGCGCCGGCCGGCCCCACGCCCGGCTCCTCCTGGAGCAGTTCCCTGAGTTCTCCGGGGTCGCCGTGCGCCTCCCGGTGCAGCCGGCGCAGGTCACCGCCCCAGCGGTCCAGCAACAGCGCGGCGCCGTCGCCGAGTTGGGTGGCGGTGCGTTCGTCGTAGCGCCGGTAGCCGCCCCGGCCGAGCGCGTCGACCCGCTGCTGCCAGTCGGCCTCGGCCATGCGGCGCGGAGTGTCGAGGTGGTCCTCGTGCAGGGCCCGGGCGGCGGCCACCGCCACCGAGGCCCGGATCCGGGCGCTGAGCAGCAGGGCCAGCACGAGCAGCCGGTACAGCGGCTGCGGGGTGTCCCTCAGCCGGATGTCCGCCTCCTCCGCGTAGGTCCGCCCGTACCGGGACAGCAGTTCGTGCAGCACCCGTTCGTCGCGGTTCATGGCCGTGTCCGGCGCGGGCTCAGGGCTTGAGCGGGTCGTGGCCCAGCGACATCAGCTGGTGGCGGCGTTCGGTGTCCTCCGCCACGGGTTCCTCCTCGATGTCCACGAGGTCGGCGACCGTGTCCACGACCTGGTGCATCGCACCGATGTCGTCCGCGGTCAGGTCGGTACGGCGCTTCTGGAGGATGGCGAGCACATGCTGGCCGAGCGGCGAGCCCGCCCGTTCGGGCAGCGGCTCGGTGCGCTCGTCGGCGTCCTGGACCCTGAGCCAGGCCGCGAGTTCCGCCGAGGTCATGTTGACCACGCGGTGGAAGTCCTCCCACAGCGCTTCGAGTTCGAGGGCGTCGGCCATGGGTCTCCCCTTCCCTCTGGGTTCTTTCGCTCTTCCTTCGGTCTTTCGTCCCCAGGCGGGTGCCCATCGCCAAAGGGGGCAAAACCGGCCTGGTCAGCGGGGCAGGACCTGGTCCAGGAAGCCGGTCACCTCGGCGAAGACCTCCTCCTTGACCGTCTCGTTGAACACCTCGTGCCGGGCCCCGGGGAAGATCCGCTCGGTCAGCCGGCCGCCGCTCAGCCGCTCGACGCCGATCCGGCTGCCGGGCAGCGGCACCAGCCGGTCGTCGTCGCCGTGCAGCCACAGCACCGGTACGCCGCCCGCGTCGCCGCCCCGGGCGACCGTCTCCAGGGTGCGGGCGAACGCCTCCAGCGTCGGCCGCTTCATCGGCCCGTGCCAGACCAGCGGATCGGCGGCGTACGCGGCGCCCACCGCGGGGTCGCGGGAGAGCGCGGCCGGGCTGATCGGGGTGTCCGGGATCTCGGGCAGGGCCAGCAGCCGCCCGGGCAGCTCCCAGGCCCCGATCACCGGCCCCGAGAGGATCAGCGCGCTCACCTCCGCGCCGTACCGCTGGACGTAACGGGCCGAGATCAGGCCGCCCATCGAGTGGCCGACGAGGACCAGCGGCAGCCCGGGGTGCGCGGCCCGGGCCGACTCGGCCACCGTGTGCACCTCGGTGACCACGTCCTCGAAGTCCTCGATCAGCACCCGCTCGCCGGCCGACCGGCCGTGCCCCCGGTGGTCGGGCGCGTACACCGCCGCGCCGTGCCCGCCGAGCACGCCCGCCAGTTCGTCGTACCGGCCCGCGTGCTCGGCGTACCCGTGCACGACGAGGGCCAGGAAGCGGGGCTCCGGGTGCGGCCACTCGCGTACGGCGATCCCGTCCGGGGCATGCTCGCGGACGTGGGGCATATCTCCTCCAGGTGCCTCGGTGAAGGTTCCGGGGGATCTTCCCAGCGGGCCGGTCCGAGGTCTATAGTCTAAAACTAGCAGTGCTAATTAACCGTGCTGCCGAACACACCCAGCCAGCTGATCCACAGCGTCGTCGGTCAGGAGTCACACCCGTGCGTCCCGTTCACTTCGCGGCCGCCCGCCGCACCCCCATCGGCAAGCTGCGCGGAGCCCTCTCCTCCGTGCGCCCCGACGATCTGGCCGCGACCGTCATCCGCCGGCTGGTGAACGACGTGCCCGCCCTCGACCCGGCCCGGATCGACGACGTCTACTGGGGCGCCGCCAACCAGGCCGGCGAGGACAACCGCAACGCCGCCCGGATGGCCGCCCTGCTCGCCGGACTGCCCGAGTCCGTGCCCGGCGCCACCGTCAACCGGCTCTGCGCCTCCGGCCTGGAGGCGGTCACCCTCGCCGCCCGGACCATCGCGGCGGGCGAGGCGGACATCGTGATCGCCGGCGGCTCCGAGTCCATGAGCCGCGCCCCCTTCGTCCTGCCCCGCCCCGACGAGGCGCTGCCGCCGCGCATCGAGACCTACGACACCCGGCTCGGCTGGCGCCTGGTCAACCCGGCCATGAAGGAGCTGCACGGCCTGCTGTCCATGGGCGAGACCGCCGAGGAGGTCGCCGCCCGGTACGGCGTCTCCCGCGACCGGCAGGACGCGTTCGCGCTGCGCAGCCACCAACTCGCCGCCGCCGCCCGCAAGAACGGGCACTTCGACGACGAACTCCTCTCCGTGGAGCGGCCGGACGGGATCGTGGTGGAGCAGGACGAGTGCGTCCGTGAGGACACCTCGCTGGAGAAGCTCTCCCGGCTGAAGCCGGTGTTCCGGCAGGGCGGCACGGTCACCGCGGGCAACGCCTCGCCGATGAACGACGGCGCCGCCGGACTGCTGCTGGTCAGCGAGGAGGCCCTGAACGAACTGGGCCTGGAGTCCCTGGGCCGCTATGTCGCGGGCGCCTCCGCCGGTGTCCACCCGGACGTGATGGGCATCGGCCCGGTCCCCGCCACCCGCAAGGCGCTGGCCCGGGCCGGCTGGGCGATCGGCGACGTCCAGGAGGCCGAGTTCAACGAGGCGTTCGCCGCCCAGGCGCTCGCCTGCGTCGACCAGCTGGGCATCGACCCCGACCTGGTCAACCCGACCGGCGGCGCCATCGCCCTCGGCCACCCCCTCGGCTGCTCCGGGGCCCGCATCCTGACCACCCTGCTGCACCGCATGCGGCGCACGGGCGCGGCCCGGGGCCTGGCGACGATGTGCGTGGGCGTCGGACAGGGCAGCACACTGCTGGTCGAACGGCACTAGAGCCACTCCTCGGCGCAGTCCCAACGGGGGGTCCCGCCAAGGGAATCCGGTACACCAGCCGCAGAAGGAAACGGAGCAGCACTCCATGGCAACCCTGTCCGTCGCCGCCATTCTCGCCGAGAACGCCCGGCGCCGACCCGACAAGACCGCCCTCGTCGAAGGGGACCTGCGGCTGACCTTCGCCGAGGCGTGGCGGCGG
Organism: Streptomyces sp. NPDC127190; assembly: GCF_042672505.1. NCBI lineage: Bacteria > Bacillati > Actinomycetota > Actinomycetes > Kitasatosporales > Streptomycetaceae > Streptomyces > Streptomyces sp. NPDC127190. The sequence goes on along the minus strand of NZ_JBHXVE010000020.1, from coordinate 59,586 downwards.
GCCCTCGCCCGGGCGGGCGCGCTCACCGCCCTCGGCGTCCGGCCGGGCGACCGGGTCGCCCTCATGGCCCCCAACACCGCGGAGTTCCCCCTCGCCTACTACGCGATCGCCGCGGCGGGCGGTGTCGTCGTCCCCGTGCACCTGCTGCTGTCGGTGGGCGAGGTCGAGCACGTCCTGCGGGACAGCGGCGCCGGCCTGCTGCTCGTCCACCCGGCCCAGGCGGACACCGGGCGCGCCGCGGCCGAGGCGCTCGGCATCCGCGTGGTCACCCTGGGCGAGGAGTTCGCGACGCTCGCGGCCGACGCCGAGCCGCTGCCGTCGTACACCACCCGCGCCGCCGACGACCCCGCCGTGGTCTTCTACACCAGCGGCACGACCGGCGTCCCCAAGGGCGCCGTGCTCAGCCACTTCAACCTGGTGATGAACGCGACCGTCAACGCCTTCGACGCCAACGACGTCCGCGCCGACGACATCGCGCTCGGCGCCCTGCCGCTGTTCCACGCCTTCGGCCAGACCGTCTCGCTCAACTCCACCTGGCGGGCGGGCGCCACCCTGGTGCTGCTGCCCCGCTTCGACGCGGCCCGCGCGATCGAGCTGATGGTGCGCGAGCGCGTGAACACCTTCCAGGGCGTGCCCACCATGTTCGTGGCGCTGGCCGCGGCCGCCGCCGACGCCGCGGAACTGCCCGCCCTGCGCCTGTGCATCTCGGGCGGGGCCTCGCTCCCGGTGGCCGTGCTGGAGCGGTTCGAGACCGCCTTCGGGACGCGGATCTACGAGGGGTACGGGCTGTCGGAGACCTCGCCCACGGCCACCGTCAACCAGCCGGTGTTCGGCACCAAGGCCGGCACCATCGGCCATCCGCTGTGGGGCGTCGACGTGGAGATCGCCCGCGCGGAGACCGAGGGCCGCATCGAACTGCTGCCGCCCGGCGAGCTGGGCGAGGTCGTCATCCGCGGCCACAACGTCTTCTCCGGCTACCTCGGCCGCCCGGAGGCCACCGCCGAGGCCCTGGTCGACGGCTGGTTCCGCACCGGTGACCTGGGCACCAAGGACGAGGAGGGGTTCCTCCGCATCGTCGACCGCAAGAAGGACGTCATCATCCGCGGCGGCTACAACGTCTACCCGCGGGAGGTCGAGGAGGTCCTGATGCGCCACCCCGGCATCGCCCAGGTCGCCGTCATCGGCCTGCCCGACGAACTGCACGGCGAGGAGGTGTGCGCGGTCGTCGTACCGGCCGGGGACACCGCCCCCGACGCCGCGGGGATCACCGAGTGGTCCAGGGAACACCTCGGCAAGCACAAGTACCCGCGGCGTGTGGAGTTCACCGACGCGCTGCCGCTAGGACCGAGCATGAAGGTGCTCAAGCGGGAGCTGCGGACGCGGTACGCCGGGTAGCGGCACACCGGTCGGATCCATGTGCATAGCATCGGTCCCCACATGGACACGATGACGCTCTGGCACATATCCGGCTGGGGGTTCGCGGCGCTCGCCTGCGCGGCCCTGCTCGTCGGCTTCTCCAAGACCGCGGTGAGCGGGGCCAACACGGTCAGCCTCGCCGTCTTCGCCGCGGTCCTGCCCGCCCGCGCCTCCACCGGGGTGCTGCTGCCCATCCTGATCGCCGGGGACGTGCTCGCCGTCCTCACCTACCAGCGGCACGCCCACTGGCCCACGCTGTGGCGGCTGTTCCCGGCGGTCGCGGCCGGTGTGGTGGCCGGCACGCTGTTCCTGCTGTGGGCCGACGACGGGATCGTACGGACCTCGATCGGTGCGATCCTGCTGCTGATGGCCGGGGTCACGCTGTGGCGGCGGCGCCGGGCGGACGGGCCGGGGGACGCACCGGACGCCGTGACGACCCGGGCGGGCCGGCTGAAGGCCCGCTCGTACGGCGTGCTCGGCGGCTTCACCACCATGGTCGCGAACGCCGGCGGCCCCGTGATGTCGCTGTACCTGCTCTCCGCCGGGTTCCGGAAGCTGGGCTTCCTGGGCACGTCGGCGTTCTTCTTCCTCATCGTGAACGTCTCGAAGGTGCCGTTCAGCGCGGGCCTGGGCCTCATCGACGGCCGTTCGCTGCTGCTCGACGCCGCGCTCGCCGGGTTCGTCGTGCCCGGTGCGTTGTTCGGCACATGGGCTGTGAACAGGATCAACCAGCGACTCTTCGAACAACTCGTGATCGCGGCAACGGTCGTGGGCGGCGTCCAGCTGCTACTGCGTTAGTCCCAGCAGCCCCGGCAGGTCGGCGAAGGAGTCCAGGACATGGTCCGGGGCGCCGCTCGCGCCGTCGAGCGTCTCCTGCTGGAACTTCCCCGTCCGCACCAGCACCCCCGTCAGTCCGGCCCGCTGGGCGGCGAGCACGTCCGACTCCACGTCGTCGCCCACCATCAGCGCCTCCCCGGCGGCCACCCCGAGCCGGGCCAGCGCCGCCTCGAAGAACGCCCGCGACGGCTTGCCCGTGACCTCGGCCTCCGTCCGGGCCGCCCGCTCCAGCCCGAGCAGGAACGCCCCCGTGTCCAGCTGGAGCCCCGCGTCGGTCCGCCAGTACAGGTTGCGGTGCATGGCGACCAGCCGCGCACCCCGCTGGAGCTGCCCGAAGGCCCGGTTGAGCGCCGCGTAGTCGAACTCCGGCCCGGCACCGCCCAGCACGACCACCTCCGGATCGTCCTCGACCAGGGTGACCTCGCCGAGATCCGCCGCGATGTCCCCGCTGTTCAGCAGCGCACAGCGGGCGCCCGGGTAGCGCTGTGCGAGGTGTACGGCGGTGACGGCGGGCGCGGTCAGGATGTCCTCGGCCGCCACCTCGAACCCGGCCGCCCCCAGGGCCCCGGCGATCGACGCCCGGGTCCGGGACGTCGTGTTGGTCACCAGCGCCACGGGCAGACCCGCCGCGCGGATCCGGCGCAGCGCCGCCACCGCACCGGGCAGCGGCTTCCAGGAGACGGTGAGGACACCGTCGATGTCGATCAGCACGGCACGCACGGACGCGAGGGACTCCATCCTCCGACGGTAGCGACCCGGGCGCCGGTCGGGCCCTCACGACCTCGTACGCTCACCCCCATGCCCACGCACGTGCTGATCCTCGGCGGTACCACCGAGGCCCGACGGCTCGCCGCCGATCTCGCGGCCCGGCCCGGCATCCGGGTCACCACCTCCCTGGCCGGCCGGGTCACCCGGCCCGCAGCGGTCCCGGGCGAGGTGCGCACCGGCGGCTTCGGCGGCGCGGAGGGCCTGGCCGAGTGGCTGCGCACCCACCGGGTGGACGCCCTGGTCGACGCCACCCACCCCTTCGCCGAGGCGATCACCGCCCACGCGGCCCGCGCGGCGGCGGCCACCGGGACACCGGCGGTCGTGCTGCGCCGCCCCGGCTGGCGGCCCGGCCCCGGCGACCGCTGGTACGACGTCCCGTCCCTGGCCGGCGCCGCCGACGCGCTGCCCGGCCTCGGCCGGCGGGTCTTCCTCAGCACCGGGCGCCTCGGCCTCGCCGCCTTCGCCCACCTGACGGACCTGCACTTCGTCGCCCGCTCGGTGGAACCGCCCGAGCCGCCCCTGCCGCCGTCCACCGACGTGCTCCTCGCCCGCGGCCCGTTCACGATCGCCGAGGAGACGGATCTGCTGCGCCGCCACCGGATCGAGGTCCTGGTCACCAAGGACAGCGGCGGCGAGGCGACGGCCGCGAAGCTGACGGCCGCCCGCGAACTCGCGCTGCCCGTGGTCGTCGTACGCCGGCCACCGCTGCCCGCGGGCGTCACCGCGGTGCCCGACACGGCGGGCGTGCTGGCCCGGCTGGGGCTCGTCCCCGGGTGACCACCGCGGCCGCACAAGGGCCGCCCGGCGTGCGCGCACCCGGGTCTCAGCGCGCCCCGCTCGGCTCCGGTTCGGCCGCCGTGCGCTGGGGGAGACCGTTGCTCAGGTCCTCCACCAGCAGCCGCTTGGCGATGGTGTCCACGGCCGCGCGCAGATCGGCGGCCGCCGGGTGGCCGATGTCGCGCTGCACCCGGTCCGCCAGCCAGGTGCCCCACGCATGGCTGATCACCTCGGCCTCGCGGCGGCCCGCCGGGGTGTGGCTCAGCAGGGAGCCGTGCCGGGTCAGATAGCCCTCGTCGACCATCCGGTCGAACACCGGCAGCAGCACCTCCGGCGGCAGATGGCGGCGGCCCGCGACCAGCCCGAGGCTCGCATGCCCCACCAGCCGGTTCAGCAGCTCCACCTGCATCACCGCCCAGGCCCCGGCGACATCCAGCCGGGTGTCGGACTCGCGGATGATCCGCCGGCCGGTCTCCAGATCGGTACCGCCGATGATCTTCGCCACGGCGGCCTCCAGCACTCGCTGCGAGTCCGGCCCGTGCGGGGAGGCGAAGCCCTCGCCCATGTCGGTCGAACCCATCCGCGCGCTGTCCCGCAGCGGCACCTGCTTGAGGAACAGGGCCACCAGGAAGCCCAGTCCCGCGACCGGCACCGTCCACAGGAACACCGTCTGGATGGTGTCCGCGTACGCCTGCACGATCGGCGCGGCGACCGGGGCGGGCAGCCGGTGCAGGCCGGTGGGGCTGGTGGCCGCCCGGGTCACCGTCGCCGCGTCCACGCCGCCCGCCCGCACGGCCGCGCCGATGCCGTCGCGCAGGTTCGGGGCGAGCGCGTTGGTGTAGATGGTGCCGAACACGGCGGTGCCGAACGAACTGCCCAGCGTGCGGAAGAAGGTCACCCCGGAGGTCGCGGTGCCGAGGTCGGCGTAGGCCACGGTGTTCTGCACGGCGATGGTGAGCACCTGCATGCACAGGCCGATCCCGGTGCCCAGCACGAACATGTACAGCGACTCCAGCGCCGTCCCCGTGCCCGGCCCCATCAGGGACATCAGATACAGCCCGGCGCCCATCACCAGCGCGCCCACGACCGGGAACAGCCGGTACTTGCCGGTCTTGCTGACCACATTGCCGCTGAAGACCGACGCGATCAGCAGCCCGACGACCATCGGCAGCGTCCGCACCCCGGAGACCGTGGCCGAGTCGCCGTCGACGTACTGGAGATAGCTCGGCAGGTAGGTCATCGCGCCGAGCATCGCGAAGCCGACGATGAAGCTGAGCACCGAGCAGACCGTGAACACCGGGTTGCCGAACAGCCGCATGGGCAGCATCGGTTCCCGGGCCCGGGTCTCCACCCAGCAGAACAGCGCGAGCGCCACCGCACCGCCCGCGAACAGCCCGAGAATGACCCCCGAGGTCCAGGCGTACTCGGTGCCGCCCCAGCTCGTCGCCAGGATCAGCGCGCTCGCGCCGACCGCGACCAGCGCGATGCCCGGGTAGTCGATGACCGGCCGGGACGCCGACCGCACCACCGGGATGGTGCGCGCGGCGGCGATCACCACGACCACGGCGATGGGCACGTTGACGTAGAACGCCCACCGCCAGGAGGCGTGGTCGGTGAACAGGCCGCCCAGCAGCGGCCCGATGACCGTCGCCACCCCGAACACCGCGCCGATGGCACCCTGGTACTTGCCGCGCTCCCGCAGCGGGATGACGTCCGCGATGAGCGCCATCGACGTCACCATCAGACCGCCCGCGCCGATCCCCTGCACCGCCCGCCACGCGATCAGCAGCGGCATGTCGGTGGCCAGGCCGCACAGGAACGAACCCGCGATGAACACGATCGTGGACACCTGGAAGACGGCCTTGCGGCCGAACTGGTCGCCGAACTTGCCGACCAGCACGGTCGCCACGGTCTCCGCGAGCAGATACGAGGTGACCACCCACGACATGTGCGCGGCGCCGCCCAGATCGGACACGATCGTCGGCAGGGCCGTGCCCACGATCGTCTGGTCGAGCGCCGCGAGCAGCATGCCGAGCACGATCGTCAGGAAGACGACGTTGCGCCGCCGGACGTCCAGCACCGGCGGCTCGGCGGCGGCCGGTGCGGAATCCGGGGTCTGCCGGGACGCTTCGTTCTCCTCGGTGACTGCCACGAGGCCACGATCACACGGGTGGATCAGTCACGCATGCGGGGCGGCCCGCCCGGGTGGGGTCAGGAGCTGCCGGGGTGCCGGCGCAGCAGATAGGTGTCCATGATCCAGCCCTTGCGCTCACGTGCCTCCGCCCGCAGCCGCTCGATGCGCGGCGCGGCCTCGGCGAGCGGCCCGGACACGAGGATCTCGTCCGGGGTGCCTATGTACGCGCCCCAGTAGATGTCCATGTCCTCCCCGGTGTACTGCCGGAAGGCCTGGTGGGCGTCGAGCATCACCACCACGTCGTCCACCCCCTCCGGGAAGCCCTCGGCGAGCCGCCGCCCGGTGGTGATCTGCACCGGCCTTGCCACCCGGTTCAGCCCCGTGCGGTGCCGGGCGACCAGCGCGGAGACGCTGCTGATGCCGGGCACGACGTCGTACTCGAACCCCACCGACCCGCGCTCCAGGATCTCCTCGAGAATCCCGAGCGTGCTGTCGTACAGCGCGGGGTCCCCCCACACCAGGAAGGCGCCGGTGCCGTCCTCGCCCAGCTCCTCGGCGATCAGCTGCTCGTAGATACCGGCGCGGGCGCTGCGCCAGTCCTCGACGGCCGGCGAGTACGCGGCCCCGCCCGCGCGGCGGTCCCGCTCCGGGTCCCGGGCCTCCACCACCCGGTACGACCCCGCGGGCAGATGCGCGTCCAGTATGTCCCGGCGGAGCTGGGTGAGATCGCTCTTCACCTCGCCCTTGTCGAGCAGGAAGAACACGTCCGTGCTCCGCAGCGCCTTGACCGCCTGGAGGGTCAGCTGGTCGGGGTCGCCCGCGCCGATACCGATGACATGAATCTTTCGCACGCCCCGAGTCTGCCGCATGCCACTGACAACGCCTCCATCGCCTCCGGACGCGGCCCCGCCGACCGCCCGCCGGCCCCGGGAACCGGGCCGGAGCGCCGCGCCATCAACGTCACGGACCGAACCGGGGCGCCTCGCCGCCGGCCTCAGGGACCGAGCCGGGGCGCCTCGCCGCGCGCGTCCACCGGAGCGTTTTCGCGCTCCACCCGGGCGGCCAGCTCCCGCGCCCAGCGGGCCAGCCCCGCGAGGTCCAGCCCGTACGGCCAGTCCTCACCCCGCTCCCGCTCCCACTCCTCGACCCCGCCCGCGCCGCGCCGCAGCAGCCGGGCCCCGCCCACGGCGTTCCCCCGCGCCGCGTGCGTGAGCCCCACCGCCAGCTGGGCCAGCCCCCGCCACAGCCCGCGCTCCTCCTCCGGCCCCGACTTCCAGGCGTCCTCGAACACCTCGTGCGCGTGGAACGGCCGGCCCGCGTCCAGCAGCTCCTGGGCCTCCGCGACCGTCTCCCCGGGCGCCCGCACCACCCCCTCGGGCTGCCGCGGCACGCCCTGGGCACCGTACGGCAGCGGCCGCCCCAGCCCGTCCCGGGGCCGCGCGCTGCGGGCCCGCCCGTCCCCGTCCCGGTCCCTGGCCTCCGCACCGCTCACGTTCGTCATACGGCCGATTCTCCACCGCCGTGCGCCCCGCTCCCGCGGACCCTCTTCGGCGCACCCCCGAGCGTGGGGTAAAGTTCTGTTCGCGCGATCACGCGGGACACCGTGGGACGGCGCATCGGGACGTGGCGCAGCTTGGTAGCGCACTTGACTGGGGGTCAAGGGGTCGCAGGTTCAAATCCTGTCGTCCCGACAGAGTGCCCGGGGGTTTTCCCGGGTCAGGGCCTTGTTCCACTTCGGTGGGACGAGGCCCTTCGTCGTATCTCACCTGCGTCGACGATGTGTCGCCTTCTCTCGGCCGAAGAGCTGCGGTGTAATCGGGCCTCATGGCGCATCCGGGGACCCTGGTCCTGATCATGGCCGCGGCGGTGCTCGCGCCGCTGCTCGCGGAGAGCGCCGCGCGCCTGATCCGCGTGCCGCTGGTCATCTTCGAGATCGCCCTCGGGATCGCCGTCGGCCCCGCTGTGCTCGGCTGGGCCCGTCCCGACCAGGTCATCGACACCCTGTCCGACCTGGGACTCGCCATGCTGATCTTCCTCGCCGGGTACGAGATCGACTTCGCGGCGGTCCGGGGCGGCACCCTGCGCCGCGCCCTGGGTGCCTGGCTGTGCTCCCTCGTGCTCGGTATCGGTCTGGGCTTCGCCGTCGCCGGCGGGGACACCTTCAAGGCCTTCGTCATCGGCACCGCCCTGACCAGTACGGCGCTGGGCACGGTGCTGCCGATCCTGCGGGACGACGGCGACCTGCGCAGCCCCTTCGGCACGGTGATGGCGGCGTTCGGCGCGGTCGGCGAGTTCGGGCCGGTGGTCGCCATCGCGCTGCTGCTCAGCGGCCGCAAGCCGGGCGAGTCGACGGTGCTCCTGGTCGCCTTCGCGGCGCTCACCACGGGCGCCGTGTTCTGGGCGCTGCGCCCGCGCCCGCCCTGGTTCTCCCGGCTGACCGACACCACCCTGCACAGCAGCGGGCAGTTCGCCGTCCGCTTCGTCATGCTGCTCCTGGCCGGGATGCTGGGCCTCGCGGAGGTCTTCGGCCTGGACATCCTGCTCGGCGCCTTCGCCGCCGGCGTCCTCACCCGTCTGGTGCTGCACGGCGCCTCGCCCGAGCACAGCGCCGAGGTCCTCGGCCGGGTGGAGGCGCTCGGCTTCGGCTTCCTGGTGCCGCTCTTCTACATCGTCACCGGGATCGAGTTCGACCTGCACGCCCTGCTCCACGACGGGCGGGCCCTCGCCCTGCTGCCGGTGTTCCTGCTGCTGTTCCTCCTGGTGCGGGGCGGCCCGGTGTACCTCCTGGCCCCGCGCGGGCTGCGCCGGGCCGACCGCGCGACGCTCACCCTCTTCGCCGCCACCTGCCTCCCGCTCGTCGTCGCGATCACCACCATCGGCGTGGACCAGAAGGTGCTGCGCACCGGCGAGGCGGCGGCGCTGGTCGGGGCCGCGATGATCTCGGTGCTCGTGCTGCCGGTGCCGGCGATGCGTCTGCGGGCCGGCCGCGGCCGCGAGGAGCCCGTGTCCCTCGCCTCGGCGGAGTCCGAGACCTGGTGACGGCCGCCCGCTGACTCAGCGGTCGTCCTCGTGGCGTCCGGGGCGGGCCGCGGCCCTGGCCTGGACCCGTCTGCTCAGCGAGGCCGCCGCGGCGGTGAGGAAGACGAACGTGTACAGGATCTGGAGGATGGCCACGAGCCGGGCGGTCTGGCCGTGCGGCGTGATGTCGCCGTAGCCGATGGTGGCCACCGTGACGAGGGTGAAGTAGAGGGCGTCGAGACGGGTGTGCAGCCCGGGCACCTCGCCCGGCTGCCGGGCGAGCACGAAGTAGGTGCCGGCGAAGACCAGGATGGCCAGGGACATCAGGACGGGGATGACGAGTGCGGGGTGGACGTCCGGCCGGTCGCGGAGGATGTCGCCGATCTGCCGCAGGATCAGACTGGCGATCGCGGCCAGCACGACGACGAAGAGCGCCCAGCTCAGCCTGGGCCGCTCCGGACCGATGCCGTCGAGTGGCAGCAGGAAGTAGCCCGTGACCATCACGGCCACCAGGAGCACGGCGATGAACACGGGCTGCCAGCGGCGCTGCCCGCGCCCGCTCCCGGCATCCGCCCCGGTCATCGCCGTACCGCCCGCCCGGCCGTCCGGCCCGGGGCACGCCTCCCTCGCCGCTCCACCGGCAGCAGCTGCACGGTGACGAAGGCGACGACGGACGCGATCACGATCAGCGGCATCTGCTGGCGCGCGTCGGCACCGAGCAGCAGCACCGCCAGCACCGCGCTGGTCAGCGGCAGCCCGGTGACCGCCGCGGCCGCCGCCGCCATGCCCAGGGCGAGTGCCGGCGTCGTACCGAGGCCGGGCAGCGGCGCGCAGGCGACGGCCGTGGCCGCACCGATCAGCAGGGCCGGGAAGATCGGGCCACCGCGCATCGCGCCCAGACAGAGCGCCCAGGCCAGGCCCTTGCACGCGACCAGGGCGACGAGGGCGGCGACCGGCCAGGCGCTCGGCTGGCCGGCGAGCCGGCCCAGGGTCTGCTGGCCGGACAGCGCGGCCTCCTCCGGGGAGCGGCCGGTCAGCAGCGCATAGCAGGCGAGGCACCCGCCCACCGCCACGGCACAGGCCACGGTCGCCATGACGGTGTGCCCGCTGACCAGACGGTGGGTACGCCGGCCGAGTGCCCGGGCCGCCGCGATGAGGAGGGCGATGAGCACGGCGAGCGGAACCCCCCACAGGAAGTCACCCGCGTCCGGGACGGTGTCCGGCGGCAGCCGGGGCAGGGCCAGCGCACCGGTCGACAGGCCCGTCCAGTGGCCGAAGCCGGTGAAGACCAGCGATCCGGCGGCGCTCGTGAGCAGGCAGGGCAGCAGCAGCACGACGAGCCGGCTGCCGCCGAGCCCGGCCCCTTCGACGACCATGACGGCACCCGTCAGCGGGCCGCCCAGAATGGTGGAGATGGCCGCGGTGGACCCGGCGGTGGCGAGTACCGGCGTGCCCGGCGCGTCGGGGGCCTGTTGCAGGGCGCGTACGGCGAGCAGCGCGAGCCCGCTGCCGACGGCCATCAGCGGTGCCTCGGGGCCGAGGACGACGCCCAGCGGAAGCGTGGCCAGGGCGGCCACGGCCACACCGGGCAGCGCTTTCGGACCGAGCGGAGGTCCGCCCAGCCCCTGCACCGGCACATGACCGCCCCCGCCCGGAAACCGGGTGACGACCAGGGCGACGATCAGCCCCGCGAGCAGCAGGGCCGGCAGGGGCCACCACCAGGGGGCGCGGTGGTATCCGACGGCCTGCGGCAGCACCTCCCAGATCTGGTGCTGGACGGTGTGCTGGAGACCGACGAAGAAGAAGGACGCGAGCGCGATGGGCACCCCGAGCAGCAGGCAGAGCACCAGCAGCCGCAGGTATCCGGGACTCAGCAGGACCTGACGCGTCGTGAGCGTGCTGTCGGGCTGCTCCACCGTGGCCGCCGTCAGTACCGCAGCGCCGTGCCGACCTCGGCCTTGATGCCGCCCGACAGCGTGTGGGTGCTGCGTGCCGTGCCGGTGGCGGAGGCTCCGGCGGCCACGTCCCGCACCGTGACGACCACCGTGTCCAGCAGGTTCCCGCCGGTGTCGCGGAAGACGACCTGGACGGCGAAGGACTTCGTGGCGTCCGCGGTGTTGTGCGCCGTCACGGTGACCGTGCTGCGTCCGGCGCTGTCCGTGCCCACCGCGCCGAGTTTCACATCGTCCTTGGCGTCGATGCCGCCCTTGACCGAGTCCAGCTTGCGCCGTGCCTCGGCGGTGGCGGAGGCGAGGGCCGCGGCGCCCTGGGAGGCGAGCGCGGAGGCCTGGGAAGCCGCCTTGCTCGCGGCACCGGACACCTTCTCCCCGCCGCCGCCCGAGCAGCCGCCCGCCCCCGCGGCGACGAGCGCCACCAGCGCGGCGACCGTCACGCCGCGTGCCATCCGTCCAGCCATGTCGCCTCCCGGTCGGCTCACTGGGGCCGTCACCTCAGTGAAGTGGCGCGGCGCCGGACCGGCATGCGGGGTACGGCCGGATGCGCCGGTGATTCACCCCGGCAGCCCTGCGCCGGCTACCCGCCCTCGGTGAGGAACGCGGTGACCAGTGGGCTCGCCTCGGCCCGGCACTCCTCGAAGTAGGCGTGCCGGGCGCCGCGGAAGAGGTGGGTGCGGGCGTCCGGGATGCGGGCGGCGAGCAGGGGCAGGTTGTCGGGCGGGGTGAGGCGGTCCTCGTCACCGTGCAGGATCAGGGTGGGAGCGGTGATGGCGGGCAGCGCGTCCCAGGCGTCGTGGCCGTTGCTGGCGAGAAGATGACCGCGCCGGGCGTGTGGCGGCATGCCGGGGTCGCCGAGGGTGGTGTACGGGCCGGGGTGGGCCGCCTGCCAGGCGGGGGAGCACATCAGATCGGTCAGGGTCTGCCGTACGGCCTCCGGGTCGGGCCCGGCCAGGGCGCGCCGCACCGAGGTGTCCCGTTCGACGGCGTGCGGGCCGCCGGGGGAGGTGCAGCCGAGGACGAGCCGCCGTACCCGGTCCGGGTGGCCTGCGGCGACCCACTGGGCGACCCGGCCGCCCATGGAGGTGCCGTAGACGTCGGCCCGTTCGATGCCCAGATGGTCGAGGACGGCGATCACGTCGTCGGCGAACCGCCGGGTGGAGTACCCCTCGTGGGGCTTGTCGCTGGCTCCGGTGCCCCGGTAGTCCAGGGTGATCGTGGAGTGCGTGGCGTGGAAGTCCGCCCGGACGGTGTCCCACCAGTGGTGGTTGTTGGCCTGCCCGGCGAGGAGCACCAGCGGGGGGCCCTCGCCCTGCCGCTGGCAGGCCAGAGCGGTGCCGTCCTGGGCGCGGGCGAAGGTGTGCCGGGGGCGGGTGGTCTCCGTCATGGGCACCCATGATGGCACCGCGGGCAACTCCGCCCGGACGCCGAGGGGTTCCTGCGAACCGGTCCGGCCCGGATCAAGGTCCTGCGCGCCGCCCGGCTCCTCTGCCACAGTCCCTTTCAGCGGGCACACACACGTCACGACTGGGGGTCACCCGGCATGAGCACTCTCGACATCCTGTCCGAGGACGAGCGGTTCGTCGTGCGCACGGTGCGCGACTTCGTCGACAAGGAGGTCCGACCGGTCGTCCGGGAGCTGGAGCACTCCGACACCTATCCCGAGGCGCTGGTCGAGCAGATGAAGCGGCTCGGCGTCTTCGGGCTCGCCGTCCCGGAGGAGTACGGCGGCACCCCCGTCTCCATGCCCTGCTACGTGCTGGTCACCGAGGAGCTGGCCCGCGGCTGGATGAGCCTGGCCGGGGCGATGGGCGGGCACACGGTCGTCGCCAAGCTGCTGCTGCACTTCGGCACCGAGGAGCAGAAGCGCCGGTATCTGCCCAGGATGGCCACCGGCGAGATCCGCGCCACCATGGCCCTGACCGAGCCGAGTGGCGGCTCGGACCTCCAGGCGCTGCGCACGGTGGCCCGCAGGGACGCCGACGGCTATGTGGTCAACGGGGCCAAGACCTGGATCACCAACTCCCGCCGCTCGCGGCTGATCGCGCTGCTGTGCCGGACCGACCCGGAGGCGAGTCCGGCACACCGGGGGATCTCCATCCTGCTGGCCGAGCACGGACCGGGGCTGACGGTCTCCCGCGACCTGCCCAAGCTCGGCTACAAGGGCGTGGAGAGCTGCGAGCTGACCTTCGAGGACTACCGGGCGCCGGCGGACGCGGTGCTCGGCGGGGTGTCGGGCAAGGGGTTCGGGCAGATGATGAAGGGCCTGGAGACCGGGCGGCTGCAAGTCGCCGCCCGCGCCCTCGGGGTGGGCCGGGCGGCGCTGGAGGACGCGCTCGCCTACGCGCAGGCACGGGAGTCGTTCGGCAAGCCGATCTGGCAGCACCAGTCGGTCGGCAACTACCTGGCCGACATGGCGACCTCCCTGACCGCCGCCCGTCAGCTGACCCTGTACGCGGCCCGGGAGGCGGAGGCCGGCCGCCGGGTCGACATGGAGGCGGGGATGGCGAAGCTGTTCGCCTCCGAGACCGCGATGCAGATCGCCCTCAACGCCGTACGCATCCACGGCGGTTACGGCTACTCGACCGAGTTCGACGTGGAACGCTACTTCCGTGACGCGCCCCTGATGATCGTCGGCGAGGGCACCAACGAGATCCAGCGGAACGTCATCGTCGGCCAGCTGGTCAAGCGAGGAGGGCTCGACATCTGACCGGCCGGGGCCGCAGGCGTCAGGACAGGGCCGCGAGGATCCGCCCGGCGACACGGGCGGCGGGGCCGGCGGGCGTCCCGTCGTCCGTCGCGCTCCCGCCCGGTACCGCCGCCTCGGTCCAGACCGCCACGGCGACGAGCCGGCCGTCGGCGTCCTGCCCGTAGCCGGTGAACCAGGACCGGGCGTGACCGGCGAGCGTGGTCCAGCCGGTCAGCCCGGTGACGTCGCCGGTGCCGGTGCCGGTGCCGGTGCCGGTGCCGGTGCCGAGGGCCGAGCGGAGCTGGTCGGCGGTGTGCCGGGAGAGGACCTGGCCGGCGGCTCGGGAGGTGAGGCCGTGCTGCGCGCCGCCGCCGCTCCCCGGGCGCACCCGTGCGACCAGGTGCGCGGCTGCCGCCCTGCCCCCGTCGGCCACCGCCGCCGAGATCCTCGCCGACTCCAGGGCCGTCACTGTGACATCGGCGCCGTTGCCGGTCAGGGCCGTCTGCCCGGCCGACCGCGGATCCGCCGGATAGACGCTGGGGGTGGCCCGGACCGGGATCCGCAGCGCGTCGTCGCCGAAACCGAGCCGCTCGGCCGTCGCGCGGAGGCGGGAGTGGCCCAGATCCGCCGCCAGCTTGGCGAAGACGTTGGAGCAGGCGAGGCGCAGGGCGGTGCGCAGGGACGCGTTCGCGCACCGGGGGGAGCCGCCGCCGATCCGGGCCGTGGTGCCCGGCACCGCGAACACCAGCGGGCTGTGCGTGGCCTGGTCCACGCTGGTGTAGTGCCCCTGCTCCAGCGCGGCGGCGGCGACCACCAGGTGGAACGTGGCACCGGGGGCGGTCGCCTCGCGCAGGGGCCGGTTCAGCAGCGGGTCGTCGGCGTCCCGGGTGACCTGGTGCCAGGCGCCGACGTCGGAGGTCAGGTTTCCGCTGAACGCCCCCGGGTCGTACGACGGGGTGCTCACCAGGGTGAGGACGGCCCCGGTCCGTACGTCGAGGGCGACGGCGGCGCCCTTCTCCTTGCCGAGGGCGTCGAACGCCGCCCGCTGGGCGCGGCCGTCGACGGTCGTCAGGACGTCCCCCGACACACCCCCCGGCGAGGTCCCGGCGCTCAGCACATCGTCGTAGACCGCCTCGAGCCCCGCCTGTCCGAAGGCCATCGAGCGGTAGCCGGTGACGGGCGCGTACAGCGCGCCGTCCGTGTAGGTGCGCCGGTACGGCACCTTCGCGAGGCCCGAGGGCCGGGACCCGGTGACGGCCCGTCCGTCCACCAGGATGTTCCCCAGCCCCGAACTCCCGTGCTTCTCCGCCGTCTTGGCCGTGCCCTGGGAACACCCCGCCAGCGTCGCGCCGAGCGCGGCGAGGATTCCCGGGACCACCACCGCCCTGATGATCTTCTTATGCATGCCGGACACCCTAGAGGCGCGCGGGCGGGTGCCCTGCCGGTTGCGCGGCTCAGCCCTTGTGGGAGCCGAGGGCAGAAACCAACTCGACCGAACAAGGTGGGCGTCATGACACCCCCGCGTCCGCTCAGGCGTCAATAGGTCCGCACGCACCCGACCCTCTCTTGCCCGAACCGTGCCGTCCGCGTGATCGCCCGGTGCCGTTCGCCGTGAGGTGCGGTCTACTGGGCTCATGCGGCCCGGTGCGGGTTCCTCGGAAGGCCGGGGAGTGGATGGTTTGTACTTACATTCGGACCTGCTTGTGAAATGATGTCTTAACAAAGTATTGACAGCGGCCCCGCCAGGGACTTGTATCCCGTGCCAACGCAACAGCGTCCCTCCCCCGTCGCACGCACAGTGAGGTGCAGGAAAGATGGACCGCTCTTCTCGCTCCCGCTCCCGCAGACCGGCCCCGGCCCTGGCCGCGGCCGCCGCGGCAGCCCTCGTCCTCGCCGGCTGCGCCAGCAGTCACGGCGGCAAGAAGGCGGAGGAGGCGGCGCAGAACGCCTCGGCGGGCAAGGCGAACACGCCCCGGATGACGGTGGCCCTGGTCACCCATCAGGCCCCCGGTGACACCTTCTGGGACACCGTCCGCAAGGGCGCGGAGGCGGCGGCCGCCAAGGACAACATCAAGCTGGTCTACTCCGCCGACCCCAACGCCGGCAACCAGGCCAACCTGGTGCAGAACGCGATCGACCAGAAGGTCGACGGCATCGCGGTCACCCTGGCCAAGCCCGACGCGATGAAGGGCGTCCTCGGCAAGGCCCGGCAGGCCGGCATCCCGGTGGTCGGGCTGAACTCGGGGCTGAGCGACTGGAAGCAGCTCGGACTGCTGGAGTTCTTCGGGCAGGACGAGAGCGTGGCCGGCGAGGCGTTCGGCGACAAGCTCAACACCACCGGCGCCAAGAAGGTCGTCTGTGTCATCCAGGAGCAGGGCAACGTCGGCCTCACCCAGCGCTGCGGCGGCGTGCAGAAGACGTTCAAGGGCACCACCGAGACCCTGTACGTGAACGGCACCGACATGCCGTCCGTGAAGTCCACCATCACGGCCAAGCTGAAGCAGGACAGTTCCATCGACACGGTCGTCACCCTCGGCGCCCCGTTCGCCCTGACCGCCGTGCAGTCGGTGGGCGACGCGGGCAGCAAGGCCAAGATCGCCACCTTCGACCTCAACAAGGACCTGGTCAAGGCCGTCCAGAACGGGTCCATCGAGTTCGCCGTCGATCAGCAGCCCTACCTCCAGGGCTATCTGGCGGTCGACTCGCTGTGGCTCTACAAGTACAACGGCAACTACAGCGGCGGCGGGGTCCAGCCGGTGCTCACCGGCCCGGCCTTCGTCGACAAGTCCAATGTCGACAAGGTCGCGGAGTTCGCCGCGAAGGGGACCCGGTGATGAGCATGTCCCAGCAGGCTGAGCCGGCCCTCGGCAGGCAGCCGGCGTCCGGTCCCGGGCAGCGGGACGGCCGCACCGCCCGGCGCTCGCCGGCGCTGCGGCTGCTGGCCCGCCCCGAGGTGGGGGTCTTCCTCGGCGCCGCCGCCGTACTGGTCTTCTTCCTGATCACCGCGCCCGCCGTCCGCCAGGGCAGCTCGATGGCCACGATCCTCTACCAGTCGTCCACCATCGGGATCATGGCGCTGCCCGTCGCCCTGCTGATGATCGGCGGCGAGTTCGACCTCTCCGCCGGCGTCGCCGTGATCTCCTCGGCGCTCACCGCCAGCATGCTCAGCTACCAGCTGACCCTCAACGTCTGGACCGGCGTGGTCGTCGCCCTGGTCGCGTCCCTCGCGATCGGCTTCTTCAACGGCTGGATGGTGGTGAGGACCGGCCTGCCCAGCTTCCTCATCACCCTCGGCACCTTCCTGATCCTCCAGGGCGTGAACCTCGCGGTGACCAAGCTGGTCACCGGCAATGTCGCCACCGACGACATCAGCGACATGGACGGCTTCGACCAGGCCAGAAGGATCTTCGCCTCGTCCTTCGACGTCGGGGGCGTGCAGGTGAAGATCACCGTGGTGTGGTGGCTGGTCTTCGCGGCGCTGGCCACCTGGGTGCTGCTGCGCACCAGGTACGGCAACTGGATCTTCGCGGTCGGCGGCAACAAGGAGAGCGCCCGGGCCGTCGGCGTCCCGGTGCGCTTCACCAAGATCAGCCTGTTCATGCTGGTCGGCTTCGGCGCCTGGTTCGTCGGCATGCACAACCTGTTCTCCTTCAACACCGTGCAGTCCGGCGAGGGCGTCGGCCAGGAGCTGATCTACATCGCCGCGGCCGTCATCGGCGGCTGTCTGCTCACCGGCGGCGCCGGCTCGGCGATCGGCACGGTCTTCGGCGCCTTCATGTTCGGCATGGTGCAGCAGGGCATCGTCTACGCCGGCTGGAACCCGGACTGGTTCAAGGCCTTCCTCGGCGTGATGCTGCTCGGCGCCGTCCTGATCAATCTGTGGGTCCAGCGCACGGCGACCCGGAGGTAACCGATGACCGACAAGAACACCGGAACGCACGGCGCCGTCCTCGCCGACACCCCGCCCACCGGCGAGACACCCCTGGTGGAACTGCGCGGCGCCGGCAAGTCCTACGGCAACATCCGCGCCCTGCACGGCGTGGACCTGACCGTGCACGCCGGCCGGGTGACCTGCGTGCTCGGCGACAACGGCGCCGGCAAGTCCACCCTCATCAAGATCGTCTCCGGGCTGCACCGGCACACCGAGGGCGACTTCCTCGTCGACGGCCGGCCGGTGCGCTTCAGCAGCCCGCGCGAGGCGCTCGCCCAGGGCATCGCCGCCGTCTACCAGGACCTGGCCACCGTCCCGCTGATGCCCGTCTGGCGGAACTTCTTCCTCGGCTCCGAGCTGACCCGGGGCCCCTGGCCGGTCCGCCGGCTGGACATCGCCCGGATGAAGCGGACCGCCGACGAGGAACTGCGCAACATGGGCATCGTCCTGGACGACCTCGACCAGCCCATCGGCACCCTCTCCGGCGGCCAGCGCCAGTGCGTGGCCATCGCCCGTGCCGTCCACTTCGGCGCCCGCGTCCTCATCCTGGACGAGCCGACGGCCGCCCTCGGCGTCAAGCAGTCCGGCGTGGTCCTGAAGTACATCGCCGCCGCCCGCGACCGCGGCCTCGGCGTCATCTTCATCACCCACAACCCCCACCACGCCTACATGGTCGGCGACCACTTCAGCGTCCTGCGCCTCGGCACCCTGGAGCTGAGCGCCGACCGCAGCCAGGTCAGCCTGGAGGAGCTGACCAACCACATGGCCGGCGGCGCCGAACTCGCCGCCCTCAAACACGAACTGGCCCAGGTGCGCGGCGTCGACGTGGACGAACTGCCCGAGGAGAACGACCTCACCGCGCCCGTGGCGACCTCGCCGGAAGGGAACTCCTGACCATGTCCCACGCCCTCGACCGGATCCGCGTCGGATCGGCCCCCGACTCCTGGGGCGTCTGGTTCCCCGACGACCCGCGGCAGGTCCCCTGGGAACGCTTCCTGGACGAGGTCGCCGAGGCCGGCTACGACTGGATCGAACTGGGCCCCTACGGCTACCTCCCGACCGACCCGGCCCGGCTCACCGAGGAGCTCGCCCGGCGCAACCTGAAGGTCTCGGCGGGCACGGTCTTCACCGGCCTGCACCGCGGACCCGCCGTCTGGGAGGAGACCTGGGCCCACGTCGGCCAGGTCGCCGCGCTCACCCAGGCGATGGGCGCCCGGCACCTGGTGGTCATCCCTTCCTTCTGGCGGGACGACAAGACCGCCGAGATCCTGGAGCCGCCGGAGCTGACCGCCGAGCAGTGGGCGCACCTGACCAAGGGCATGGAGCGGCTCGGCCACGAGGTCAGGGAGACCTACGGCCTCGACATCGTCGTGCACCCGCACGCCGACACCCACATCGACACCGAGCGGCACGTCGAGCGCTTCCTGGACTCGACCGACTCCGAGCTGGTCAACCTGTGCCTGGACACCGGGCACTACGCCTACTGCGGCGGCGACAGCGTCAAGCTGATCGAGACCTACGGCGAGCGCATCGGCTATCTGCACCTCAAGCAGGTCGACCCGCGGATCCTCGCCGACGTGGTGGCGCACGAGGTCCCCTTCGGCCCGGCCGTGCAGCGCGGTGTGATGTGCGAACCGCCGTCCGGGGTGCCCGAGTTGGGGCCGGTGCTGGAGGCGGCGCAGCGGCTGGGCGTGGATCTGTTCGCGATCGTCGAGCAGGACATGTACCCGTGCGAGCCGGACAAGCCGTTGCCGATCGCCGTGCGCACCCGGCGCTTCCTGCGGTCCTGCGGGGCCTGAGCGGCACGGGCGGGAACCGGGTCCCGGCGCGGGGCCCGGTTCCTGCGGGATGGCAACGGATTCGGTCCGCGGGTGGCCGGGAACCAACCCTGGGCACGCGGACGTTGTGCACGACGACGGGGGACGCCCGCGCAGACGGGAGGACGAGATGACACAACGCACCGAGTCCCGGGGAGCCGCCCAGGACTCCACCGACGCGGCGGAACACCGCCGCAGCCGCTTCGGCACCCTGCCCGAGCGGATCCGCCCGGAGGACACCGTGGAGACCAGGCCGGCGACCCTGCCGGACCCGGCACGGAACACCTACCACCCGGACGAGTGGCTGATCCGCTACTGCGGCTGACACACACCTGCGGCGCCGGGCCCCCCCCCCCCGCGCCCGCCCGGGAGTTGGCGCGCCCCCCGCCGGCCGCCGAGAAGAAACCCGCCGGGGGC
>NZ_JBHXVE010000020.1:0-39820 GCF_042672505.1 Streptomyces sp. NPDC127190 | reverse complement strand
CCACCCGCGCGCGTGTGGGCCGACCCCTCGGGGGGCTCAACCCCCCGCGGGGGGGGGGGCCCGCCCCCGGGGCCCCCGCTGGTGTGTGTCAGGCCCGGCGCACCTCCGCGATCGTCACCGGCCGGTGCTCGTGCAGCGACAGGGTGCAGGCCTCCGCGATCCAGCCCGCCTCCAGGGCGTCCTCGATGGTGCAGGGAGAGGGCAGGCCGCCGGCCACGACCTCGGTGAACGCGGTGAGCTCGGCGCGGTAGGCGTCGGCGAAGCGGTCCATGAAGAAGTCGTGCGGGGTCCCGGCCGGGAAGGTCGCCCCCGGCTCCAGCGAGCGCAGCGGAAGCTTGTCGTCCAGGCCGACGGCGACCGAGTCCGTGAAGCCGTGCAGCTCCATCCGGACGTCGTAACCCCGGGCGTTGTGCCGGGAGTTGGAGACAACCGCGATCGTGCCGTCGTCCAGGGTGAGCACCGCGCCGGTGGTGTCGGCGTCGCCCGCCTCCCGGATGTAACCGGCGCCCCGGTTGCCGCCCACCGCGTACACCTCGGTGACCTCGCGGCCCGTCACCCAGCGGATGATGTCGAAGTCGTGCACGGAACAGTCCCGGAAGATCCCCCCGGACGCGGCGATGTACGCGGCCGGCGGCGGCGCCGGGTCCAGGGTCGTGCACCGGACCGTGTGCAGGGCGCCCAGCTCCCCGGCCCGTACGGCGGCCCGCGCGGCGGCGAAGCCCACGTCGAAGCGCCGGTTGTAGCCGATCTGGATGGGCACCCCGCTGTCCCGCACCGCGTGCAGCACCGCCACGCCCTCCGCCATGGAGCGGGCCACCGGCTTCTCGCAGAAGACCGGGACACCGGCCGCGACACCGGCCCGGATCAGCGCGGGGTGGGCGTCGGTGGCCGCGGCCACGACGAGGCCGTCCACCCCGGCCGCGAGCAGCGCCTCCGGCGAGTCCGCGACCTCGGCCCCGAACCGCTCCGCGGCGGCCTTGGCGGCGTCCGCGAAGGGATCGGCGACCACGAGCGAGTCGACGGCGTCCAGTCCGGCGAGGGTCTCGGCGTGGAAGGCGCCGATGCGGCCGAGGCCGAGGATTCCGATACGCATGGGTGGTGCAACTCCTCAGATGCTGGGGACGGGGAGTGGAAGGATCAGTCGGTCACAGGAGCGGCGCGGCCCTGTCATTCTTGTCAGTACAAACCCCTCGCACCACCATCAGCACGCCATCAAAAAACCCTCAAGGAGCCGGTCCATGGGCCATCCGTTCCCGATCCGGGAGATCGCACGCCAGGCGGGTCTGAGCGAGGCCACCGTGGACCGGGTGCTGAACGGCAGGGGCGGGGTCCGGGAGAGCACCGCGCAGGAGGTGTACCGGGCCATCGCCGACCTGGACCGCCAGCGCACCCAGGTGCGCCTGGTCGGCCGTACCTTCATGCTCGACATCGTCGTGCAGGCCCCAGAGCGGTTCAGTACGGCCGTACGCTCCGCCCTGGAGGCGGAACTGCCCGCGCTGCACCCGGCGGTGGTCCGCTCCCGCTTCCACTTCCGGGAGACCGGTCCCGCGCAGGAGCAGGCCGCCACGCTGGACCGGATCGCCCGGCGCGGCTCGCAGGGCGTCCTGCTCAAGGCGCCGGACGTCCCCGAGATCACCGCGGCCGTCGGCCGGCTCACCGCCGCCGGGATACCGGTGGTCACCCTCGTCACCGACCTGCCCGCGAGCGGCCGGATCGGCTATGTGGGCAGCGACAACCGCGCCGCCGGGGCGACCGCCGCCTATTTGATGGGCCAGTGGCTCGGGGACCGCCCCGGCAATGTCCTCACCAGCCTCAGCAGCGGCTTCTTCCGCAACGAGGAGGAGCGCGAGATGGGCTTCCGGAGCGTGATGCGGGCCCGGCATCCCGAGCGCACGCTGGTGGAGATCGCCGAGGGGCAGGGCCTGGACGCCACCCAGTACGACCTCGTCCGCGCCGCCCTCGCCCGCGACCCGGAGATCCGCGCCGTGTACTCGATCGGCGGCGGCAACAACGCCACCCTGCGGGCGTTCGCCGACCTCGGCCGGGAGTGCGCCGTGTTCGTCGCGCACGACCTCGACCACGACAACACCCGGCTGCTGCGCGAGCACCGGCTGTCCGCCGTGCTCCACCACGACCTGCGGCACGATCTGCGCGAGGCCTGCCACGCGGTGATGCGCTTCCACGGCGCGCTGCCGCCCGCCGGACCGCTGCTGCCGTCGGCGATCCAGGTGGTCACGCCGTACAACATGCCTCCAGGCTGACCCAGCCGCCCTGCGCCGCCGACCGGGCCATGGCCTCCAGTACGGCCGCGCTGTGCACGGCGTCCGCGAGCGTGGCGCCGTACGGCGTGCCCTCGGCGATGGAGCGGACGAACCGGTAGGCCTCGATCACCTTCAGGTCGTCGTAGCCCATCGCGTTGGCCGCGCCCGGCTGGAACGCGGCGAACTCACCGGCGCCCGGGCCCACGTACACCGTGCTGACCGGCTGGTCCTGGTAGGTCGTACCGCGGCTGACGCCCAGCTCGTTCATCCGGCGGAAGTCCCAGAAGACCGCGCCGCGGGTGCCGTGCACCTCGAAGCCGTAGTTGTTCTGCTCGCCGACCGAGACCCGGCAGGCCTCCAGCACCCCGCGGGCACCGGAGGCGAAACGCAGCAGGCAGTTCACATAGTCCTCGTTCTCGACCGGACCCGGTACGCCCCCCGAGGCGAGGGCGTGACCCGCCGTGGCGCCGGCCGGACGCGCCCGCTCCGGGAGGAAGATCGCGGTGTCCGCGGTGAGCGCGGCGATGTCGCCGAGCAGGAAGCGGGCCAGGTCGGCGCCGTGCGAGGCCAGATCGCCGAGCACCCCGCTGCCGCCGCGCTCCCGCTCGTAGCGCCAGGTCAGCGCGGACTCCGGGTGGGCCGCGTAGTCGCTGAACAGCCGGATGCGGGCATGGGTGACCGTGCCGATCTCGCCGGAGGCGATCAGCTCCCGGGCCGCCTCCACCGCGGGCGCGCCCCGGTAGTTGAAGCCCACCGTGCCCTGCACCCCGGCCCCGGCGACCGCGTCGGCCACCGCGCGGGCGTCCCCGGCGGTCAGGCCCACCGGCTTCTCAATCCACAGGTGCTTGCCGGCCTCGGCCATCGCCACCCCGATCTCCCGGTGCAGGAAGTTCGGCGCGGTGACGCTGACCGCCTGGACGCGCGGATCGGCGGCCACCTCGCGCCAGTCCCGGGTGGCGGAGGCGAACCCGAACTGCTCGGCCGCCTCCTCGGCCCGCCCCGGCACCTCCTCGGCGACCGTGACCAGCCGGGGCCGCAGCGGCAGCTGCGGATAGTGGTGCGGCAGCCGGGCGTACGCCTGGGTGTGCACCCGGCCCATCCAGCCGAACCCGACGACGGCGACACCCAGCGCTTCCACCATGAGAGCCCCTTGTGGTTGGACCGTTCCAACTCCTGTCGACGCCACCTTTGTGCGGACATAGCTGGGCTGTCAAGGACATTGACAGCGCCTCGGCCGCATGGAACGGTCCATCCCATGAGACCGCCGACGATCCGGGATGTGGCCGAGCGGGCCGGGGTGTCCAAGTCGCTGGTCTCGCTGGTGCTGCGCGACTCCGGCCCGGTCCGCCCGGAGAAGCGGGACGCGGTGCTGCGGGCGGTGCGCGAGCTGGGCTACCGGCCCAACGCGGCCGCCCGGTCCCTGAGCGAGCAGCGCACCCGGACCGTCGGCGTCCTCCTGGACGACCTGCGCAACCCCTGGTTCGTCGAGCTGCTCGACGGCCTGAACTCCCTGCTGCACACGGCCGGTCTGCACATGCTGCTCGCGGACGCCCGGCTGAACCGGCGACTCGGCCACGACCTCGCCGAACCCTTCCTGGACCTGGGCGTCGACGGTCTGGTGGTGGTCGGCACGGTCCCGGACGCGGGCGGAATCGGCGCGCTCGCCCGGCATCTGCCCGTCGTCGTGGCGGGCGCCCGCGAGCCGCGCCCCGACCGGGTCGACGTCGTCGCCGGGGACGACGAGCACGGCGCCCGGCTCGTCACCGAGCACCTCCTCGCCCTCGGCCACCGCAGGATCGCGCACCTCGCCGGCCATGGCGCCGTCGGCGAGCTGCGCCGGCGCGGCTTCGAGACGGCGATGCGCGCCCACGGCGCCGAGCCGCTCACCGAGCCCGGAGACCTGACCGAGGAGGGCGGCTACCGCGGCACGGTACGGCTGCTCAGCCGGGCCGAGCGGCCCACGGCGCTCTTCGCCGTCAACGACATGGCCGCCGTGGGCGCCCTGTCCGCGGCCGCGGAGCTGGGTCTGCGGGTGCCGGGCGATCTGTCGGTCGCCGGTTACGACAACACCAGCATCTCCCGGCTGCGGCACCTCTGGCTGACCACCGTCGACACCTCTCCGTACGAGATCGGCCGCCGCGCCGCCCGCTGTCTGCTGGACCGGTTCGAGCGGCCGGAGCAGGAGGGCGGCGTCCGGCTGGCCGCGCCGACCCTCGAGATCCGGGGCACGACGGCCCGGCCGCCTTCCCCTACAGCGTGATCGCGTACACCTTGCGCAGCGTCTCGTGCACGGTCCACGTCGTACGGTCGCCCGCGTGCAGCACCGCCAGGTCGCCCGGCCCCACGGCGAGCGTGGGACCGCCCTCGACCTCGATCGTCGCCGACCCGCTGACCACGACGAACACCTCGTCCGCCTCCGTGTCGGTGACCACGCCCGGCGTGATCTGCCAGATCCCGCGGAGCTGCCTGCCGTCCGCCGACTCCCAGACCACCTTTCCGGTGACCTCCGGGGCGCCGGAGACGATCTGCTCCGGGTCCAGGGGCTCGGGCTGGAGATCGGCGTCGGGGACATGGAGCGCGAAGCTGCGCGTGATCGGGGCGTGGCTCATGGGACGGACCCTAACGAGGCCGCACCCCCCGCCGCCGTCGACACTGTGTGCGGCATCGGGCCTGGTCGGAGGACACTTCGTCGGCCCACGCGAACTGGCGGCGGTGCGCGGCCCGGGCGATCGTGGAGTGCATGGCTGACTCCATGGCGGCCGCCGCGGCGCCGCCTCGCACGCACGACACGCGCGAGGCCGTCCTCTTCGGCGGGGTCTACGGCGCCGTCCTCGCCAGCTCGATGGTCGCCGCGCTCAGCCAGTACGGCCGCACCTCCCCCGCGGGCCGCCGCTACGACGCCGTCTGGCTGCTGGTCACCGCGCTGGCCTCGGCCCTCGCTCACGGCTACGCCCACTACATCGCCGAGCGCGCCCCGCACCGCCGCTGGGACGCGCTGCGGGCGATGCGCGACGAGTGGCCGCTGGTCACGGCCGTACTGCCGACCGTGTTCCTTTTGGCGGGCGCGGGCTGGGGCTGGTGGCCCGCGAACGGCGTCGAGTACCCCGCCTTCGCCCTCAACATCGTGCTGCTCTTCACCCTCGGCCTGGTCACCGCCCGCTGGTCGGCCCGGCGCTGGCCGGCCGCCGTCCTCATCGGCCTGGCCGACGCGCTGCTCGGCATGATCGTGGTGGTGGCGAACGCGCTGATCAAATAGCCGACACCGGCCGGCCCGCCCGGCGGGCCCGGCACCGGCACCCGTGCGAGTGCGGTAGGGTTGACCTGCGTGATCACGCGGAACACCCCGCGTGCGAGTGCAACGGGACGTGGCGCAGCTTGGTAGCGCACTTGACTGGGGGTCAAGGGGTCGCAGGTTCAAATCCTGTCGTCCCGACGTGAGTCGGAAAAGGCCGTCGGCCGGGAGAAATCCCAGGCCGGCGGCCTTTTGCGCAGGGTGCTGCGGCAGCGGAACGGGAGCCCGCCGCGGAAACGGCCCGCCAGGGACTGACGGGCCGTCATACGGGAGCGGGAACTACGCGCCGTTGAGGAACGGCAGCACGTCCACGGCATCGGTGATGCCGGGCGGCGGGCCGTCGACCCGGGTGCCCGGAAGCGCGTTCTGGATGATCATCGGTGCGAGCGTCGGGGTGGTGTTGACCTCGATGAAGTGGTTGACACCGAAGTTCTCCTGGAGGTCCGCGACGGATTCGATCAGGTTCGCGGGTTTGGTCCAGATGGTGAGTGACGCCTTCCTGACGGTGTCGGTTTCGATGATGGGCCGGCACTCGGTGGTGAAGTACAGCGGCGGCAGCACGGGCTGCACGGTCCGTTCCTCCGACCGCTGGATCGCCTGGAGGGCTGCCGGCTTGAACAGAGGGGTGTGGATGGGGAGGAGGGCGGCGAGCCGCCTGGAGGAGACTCCCTTGCGTTCCGCGTGACTCTGGAGAAGGTCCAGGTCGCCGTCCCGGCCGCAGACGACCGTCTGGTTCGGGGCATTGATCATGCCGACATAGAGGCCGTCCTCCGAGACCTGCCGGCACAACGCCCAAGCGGTCTGCTGGCCGGCGTTGAGGGCGAGCATTCCGCCCCGCAGCGAAAGCTTCTTGGCCTCCATGAAGCCCGTGAGCAGAACGTCGATCGTCTCTGCCATGGTCATGAGGTCGGTGATGACACTGCCGACGTTGAAGCCCGCGCCATGGCCGAGAATGATGGACGGCTGGACCTTCAGATCCAGCGCCATGTACACGGAGTACGGCACGAGCGTTGCCGAGACCAGGTTGTGGACGTACTCCGTTTCCTCACTCGGGGCCGGTCCGGAAGCGTCGGCGGTGAGCCGGGGTGTGACGGGTGGATGGCCTATGTCCGCGAGCTTCTCGTCGGTCAGCTCGAGGGCGGCGGCCACGCTCGGGTTGGTGTGGGCCAGCGTGCGCAGGATCCCTGCCGGATACGGGTTGCTGAACGGCGGAAAGGCCAGGGCTGTCGTGAGCGGCATGTGTTCTCTCCCGGGATATCCAGAAAACGGATTCGGCTCGTCTCGCTGCCGAATCCGTTTTCTGGACGACTAACGCGGGTCTGTCAGGACTGGGTCTCGGGACGCAGGTGGTTGAGGACGGTGGTGGCGATGGTGGTGAGAGGTGCGGTCATGACCTCGGAGGCCGGGATCGCGCAACCGGTGTGGCGGCGGATGTGGCCGATGAGTTCGGTGGCGGTCAGCGAGTCGGCGCCGAGCTGGTCGATGCGGCGGTTGACGTCGACGCGTTCGGGCGTGGTGTGGAGGCCGGAGGCCAGCCAGGACGTGAGGGCCTCCAGCAGGATCGGGCGGGCTTCCTCGGCGGTGGCGGCGGCCCGCACACGCGGCAGCAGGCTGTCGTCGTCGCCGGTGTCCGGCGTGTGGACCAGCGTGGCCGTACGCGGTGCGGTCACCGTGGGCAGGAAGGCCATCAGCGCCTGCTCCCGGCCCCGGGATTCGGCGACGACCGCCGTCACCGCGGTGTCCGGGTGGAGAAGCAGCGTGTCGAAGCGGTCCAGCGCCTGCGCCGAGGTCATCGGCAGGATGCCGTAGTCGCTCATCACCCCGGTGATTCCGGTGCGGTTCACGTACCCGACGTCGGAGATGGCGCCCAGCTGGAGGACACAGGCGGGCAGCCCGTCGCGCCGGCGCTGGCGCGCGATGTTCTCCAGGGTGAGGCTGGCGGCGGCGTACGAGGCCTGCCGCCTGTTGCCCAGCAGCGCGGCGAACGACGAGTACATCGCGAAGAAGTCGACGTCGCGTTCGCGGGTGTGGGCGTCGAGGAGCAGCGCTCCGGTGAGCTTGGGGTTCAGGACGGTCAGATAGCGCTCGACCGTCAGGTCGGTGACCTCGTCGTCGTCGAGGACCATGGCGGCGTGGACCACACCGCCGAGCCGGCGTCCGCTCGCGTCGAGATCCCGGAAGAGCCGGTCGACGGCGCTCGGGTCGGAGATGTCGACGGCGCGGGCGTCCACCTGGACTCCCTGGTCGGTCAGACTGCTGACCAGGGCGACGGCGTTCTCGTTGCGTGCGGTGCCACGCCGGCTGACCAGCGTGAGGTGACGCGCTCCCCGGCGGACCAGGTGCCGGGCGGTCTCGGCGCCGAAGCCGTCGAGGCCTCCGACGACCAGATAGGTCGCCGCGGGATCCAGCACCGGCGTCTCGGGGGCGCGGTCGAGGAGAACCCCGTCGTCGAGGACGATGACGGTCTTTCCGGCCAGGTGACCGGCCAGGACGCCGTCCATGGCCGCGTAGACCTTGTCGGCGGAGTAGACCATGTGCGGCAGCGGCCGGCACTCGCCGCTGTCGATCACCTTTTGCAGCTCGTCCAGGCAGCGGTCCACCGTGGGGGAGGGCTGCTCGAACCAGCCGACGACGTCGACGGCGTGAACGGTGGCGTCCCGGTCCAGGGACGGCATGCTCAGCGGCGCGGCCTGCGGCTCGACGTCGAAGAAGTGCCCCCCGGGCGCCAGCAGGTCCAGCGCACGCCCGCGCAGGTCCGCACTGAGAGCGCTGAGGTTGAGTACGACATCCACGCCGCCCTCGGCGACCTTCCGGACCTCCTCGGCGAAGCCGGCATCACCCGAGTCCACCACATGGTCGACCCCCGGAAGATCCAGCAGGGCCCGCAGAGCCGGCGTGGGGGCGCCGACGATGACGCGGCTCCCGGCGCGCTGGGCGAAGTCGATCGCCGCCAGCCCGGTCCCGTCGGATCCGCCCAGGACGAGCACGGTGTCGCCGGGACCCACACCCGCCACGTGTCCCAGGACATGGTGCGTGGTCAGCTGGGCGATGAGCAGCGACGCCGCCGCGGCGAAGGTGACCTGCTCGGGCAGCTTGACGACCCGGTCGGCCCGCAGGTTGATGTGCGAGGCCAGCCAGCCGCCCTGCGTGATACCGGCGACCCGGTCTCCCGGGCGGATGCCGGTGACGTCGTCTCCGACGGCGGTCACGATGCCCGCGCCTTCGCAGCCGAGGTGGACGTCGCCCGGACGCGCGCCATGCGGCGGGAGCAGACGCCCGGTGGCGAAGAGGGCGTCCCGGCCGTTGAGGGCCGCGGCCTGCACACGGACGGTGATCTCACCCGGCGCGGGGGCGGGGACGCTGCGGTCCTGCCAGACCAGCCGGTGCGGGGTGCCCGCCTCGCCGTGGACGGCGAGCGCGAACTGCTCGTCGGCGCCGTGGACGCGGGTCTGCCGGGTCTCCGGCAGCGCCTGCACCCGCACGGCGAAGCGCCCGTGAGGAGTGATCACGCACTCGTCTTCGGCATCCGGGTGGGTGATCTCGTACGCCACGTGGCCGGCCGCCTGCTGTGCCGACTCCGCGGTTCCGCCGACGACACGGATCCGGTGGACGGTCAGCAGCGCCTGCTCGTTGGCCAGGGTGCGGGTGGCACCCCAGAGAGCCGCGCCGGTGTGCGTCATCGGGGCGTCCAGGCTGTCGGCGGTCGCGGCAGCGACCAGCCACAGGGTGGGCTGGAGATCGCTGCCGGCCTGCGCACAGGCGGCCGCCAGGGCACTGAGCTGCGCGAGGGCGTGAGCAGCACGCGCGGTGGTCTGCTCGACGGTCGCCTGCTCGCCGTCGTCGGCGACCAGGACGATGTCGACCGGCCCCGCGGCCGGCAGCAGCGCCGCCCAGTCCGACTGCGGCTGGAGGTCCGAGAGCACCACCTCGCGTGCTCCCGTGGCCGTCAGGGCCGCGGCCACGAAGCCGCCCAGACGGTCGGCGGAGCTGTCCCCGCTCTCGGAGATCAGCAGGCACGGAGCTGTCGCGCCGTCCGCCTCCTCGTCCTGCGGCGAGCCGACGGCTGCGGCGCCCGTGGCGCGCACCGCCGCGATGACCGACGCGGGAACGCCCTCGTACTCCGGCTGGGCGCTGAGGAATCCGCTGGTGGAGAACCCTGCCTCGGCCAGCACCGTCTTCCACTGCTCGCGGGTCAGCGCCGCGCCGGCCGGCCGCAGCTCGGTGTCGGTGGAATCCCAGAAGGAGTCCAGGATGCCGAACAGCGTCGCGACATAGGAGTTGGTGTGCAGCTCGAGGGCGACGAGCTGACCGTTGTCGTCCAGGAGCGTGGCGGCGTGCCGCAGGCCCTGGGTGATGTCGGTCGTCGTGTGCAGGGCGTTGCTCGCCACGACGAGATCGAAGGAGCCCGGGACGAAGCCCTGCTCGGTGGGGTCGATGCTCAGGTCGAGAGCCTGGTACTCGACGAAGTTGAAGGCGGCGAACCGGGCCTCGGCCTTGGGGAAGAACGCCGCGGAGACGTCCGTGTACACGTAGTGCGTACGCTCGGGCGGCAGGTGGGGCAGGATGCGCGCGGTGAAGCCGCCGGTGCCGGCGCCGATCTCCAGGATCCGCAACGGCCGGTCGGCCGGCCACTCGGCCAGGGCGGCCTCGAGGTAGGCCACGGCGGCGTCGGACAGATACGTCAGACCCGGGTCGTGGTTGTACACCTGCGCGGCGATGGGACCGGACTCGCCGAACAGCACCTCCAGTCCCTCTTCCGCACCGGTGAGGACGCCGGCCAGGCTGCGCCCGACCCATGCGGCGGCCTGCCACATCACGATGAGCTCGGGGAACTCGTTCAGCCGCTGCTGCAAGAGCTCCTCGGGCGCGGGGGTACCGCTCTGCACCCAGCCGCCGTCGGCACGGGCGGTCAGCAGCCCGTGCCGGGCCCCGATCGCCAGCATCATCTCGACCAGCGGGGACAGGATCTCCCTGACGCCGGCGGTCTTCAGGTCGTCGAGGGTGAAGACCCGTCCACCGACCGGTCCGTCCAGCTCGATGGCGCCTCGCGCCACCGCGGACTCCAGGATGCTGCTCACCGCGGCCGCCATGTAGTGCGCGCTCAGCTGCCGGGACCGTTCCATGTGGCCGTCGTAGCCACGGTCCCGGAACGCGTCGTCGAGCCGGGTGATGACCGGGCCGCACTCGTCGATGACGCGGGCGGGCGCGGGGAGCGGAGACGGGGTGCCGGGCAGCGCGGTCATCCGCGGGCGTGCCTTGAGCTCCTCGGTGTACAGCTCGGGCGCGGGAGAACCGCTGTTCTCGATGCGCCGCGCGTACACGTCCTTCAGGTCGAGCAGGACCGTTCCGTCGGTGTCGCACACGGTGATGTCGGCCATGAGCCCGGTCTCGGTGACGGACGTCAGCCGCAGGTACGCCATGACGGTGGCGGGCAGGGGACCCCAGACGCGGACGCTCCCCATCGACACCGGCAGGTGCGGGACGTAACGCTCCGCGGAGCCGGTGACCACGTGGGCGGAGAGCGGCAGCATCGCCTGGAGGCAGCCGTCGAGGAGGACGACACGGGCCTGGTGCTCGGCGTCGGCGAAGTGATCCGTACGAAGCTGCGCCAGGCCTTCGCCGTCCTGGACGGACAGCCCTGCCAGCACCTGGAACGCCGGCCCGTAGTGGAGCGACACCGCGGTGCAGGCCCGGTAGTGGTCGGACGTGTCCACGGTTTCGGTGAGGCGGCCGGCGAGAGCGGCCACGTCCACCGGGGCGGGCCTGGCATCGGCCAGGCCGCGCCACCGCCCGTTCACGTGCTGGACGGCCTCGATGTCCGCGCCGGTGTGCCCGGCGACGACGAAGGTTCCGTCGGGACGGACGGTAGTGGTGGTGCGTACCGGAGCCGAGCCGGGATCGCTGGGCAGGGCCAGCGACCTGATCAGCGACACGTCGAGCAGTTCCACGGGGCCGCCGGACACCTCGCGGGCCGCCGACAGCGCCATGTCGAGAAAGCCCGTGCCCGGCATGAGGACGGCCTCGCCGACCTTGTGATCGGAGATCCAGGCCGCGTTCTGCTCCCGGCCCCACGTCGGGTCGGCCCCGAGCAGGCGCCGGCCCAGCAGCGGATTGGACGGAGCCGGCTGCGTCACCGGCGCCATCTCGTGGTCGGCCCACCACGAGGGGTCGCCCAACTGGTAGCGCCGGCGCTGCCACGCGTAGGCCGGGACGTCCACGACGCGGCCGCCCTGCGGGAAGAACCGGTCCCAGTCCAGCTGCGCACCGGCCGCGACCGTGTGCAGCACGGTGCCGGTCAGAGCCTGCGGGCCGGCGTTGATCCGGGTCAGCGTCGGCGCCACCTCGACCGAGGCTCCCGCG
This sequence comes from Streptomyces sp. NPDC127190, assembly GCF_042672505.1. NCBI lineage: Bacteria > Bacillati > Actinomycetota > Actinomycetes > Kitasatosporales > Streptomycetaceae > Streptomyces > Streptomyces sp. NPDC127190. Next base: position 27,907 of record NZ_JBHXVE010000020.1, on the reverse strand, counting down.
TCGACGGCGATGCGGCGCAGGTAGCCGCTGAGCGCCGGGTGCGGGCCGACCTCGACCAGCACGTCACAGCCGTGCTCCGCGCCGATGAGCGCCTCGACCGCCGCGGCGAACTGGACCGGTTCGCGCACGTTGCGCCACCAGTAGTCGCCGTCCATCTCATGGTCCGCGAGCGCGCGGCCGGTGACGGTGGAGACCATCGGGATCTCGCCCTCGCGGGCCTCGAGCTGTCCGAGGCCCTCCAGCAGCGGGCCGCGGACGGCGTCCATGGCCGGGCTGTGGAAGGGGTAGTCCAGGCGCAGGAACCGGAAGGACACGCTGTCGCGAACGCAGCGCTCCTCGATGGCCTCCAGCGTGTCGCTGTCCCCGGCCAGGGTGACGTCGTTGCCGGAGTTGACGGCCGCGACCACCACACGCTCGCTCGCGCCCATCTCGTCGAGCATCCGCTGGGCCTGCGCGGGCGACAGTGCCACGGCCGCCATCCGCCCGGTGCCGAAGGTGGGTGCCTGGGCGAGGCTCCGGTACGCGATCACGCGACAGGCCTGGGTGCGGTCCAGGATCCCGGCGCAGTAGGCGGCCGCGACCTCACCGACGCTGTGGCCCGCGACCGCGTGCGGGAGCACGCCCCGCTCGCGCAGCGACATGATCAGGCCGGCCTGGAGGGCGAACAGCATCGGCTGCGCCACCTCCGTCAGCGCCCACCGGCCGTTGTCCGGCGTCGCCATCTCCGCCTCGACCGACCAGCCCAGCAGCGGTTCCAGTTCGCGGCTGACGGCCTGGATCTCGGCGGTGAAGGCAGCGTCCTGCCCCAGCAGTTCCGCACCCATCCGCGGCCACTGGGTACCGTTGCCGCTGAAGATGAACCCGACGCGGCCCCGGGCCGTGCTGGTGGCCGAAGCCGCCTCGTCCGAGGCGCCCTTCTCCGCCATCTCGCGCAGTGCCTGGGCGGCCGCTGCGCCGCTGGAGGCCAGCACGGCGGTGGACAGCTCACGGCGCTCGCGCCGCCGCGCCGTGGTGAACCCGACGTCCACCAGGGCGGAATCGTCCAGGCCCTCCAGGTAGGAGGCCATCGTCAGCGCCGACTCCCGCAGCGCCGCCTCGGTCCGGCCGGTGACCACCACCGGCACGGCCGTGGCCGGCCGCTCGGCATCCGCGGGCCCGTCCCCGACGGTCTCCGGGAACTCCAGCACCACGTGCGCGTTCGCGCCGCCGATACCGAAGGAGTTGACACCGGCGATGCGCCGCGCGCCGGGCTCGCCGTCCAGCGGCTGCATCTCCGTGACCGGGTTCAGCCCCAGCGCGTCGAAGTCGATCGCGTGGTTCAGGGGCTGCGCGTGCAGGGTGGCGGGCACCTGCTGCTTGCGCAGGACCAGCATGGCCTTGAACAGACCCGCCATGCCGGCTGCCGCTTCGAGGTGCCCCAGGTTCGACTTCACCGAGCCGATCGGCAGCGGCTTGCCCTGGCGCCGCCGTCCCAGAACCCGCCCGAGAGCCTCGCACTCCGTGGGGTCGCCCGCCGCCGTTCCGGTTCCGTGCGCCTCCACGTACGACACCTGGTCGGCGTGCACACCGGCCTCGGCGTACGCGCGCTCCAGCATCGCCGCCTGGGCGTCCGCGCCGGGCATGGACATACCGAGGGTGCGCCCGTCGGAATTGACCACCGACGACCTGATCACCGCGTGCACCCGGTCACCATCGGCCAGAGCACGGCTCAGGGGCTTCAGGAGCACCACGCCGGCGCCCTCCGACCGGACGAAGCCGTCGCCGTTGTCGGAGAAGGAGTGACAACGCCCCGTCGGGGAGAGCATCGACGCCTGGCTGGACATGACGTGTCCGCCCGGGCCGAGGACCAGGTTCACACCGCCGGCCAACGCGGCCTCGCAACGGCCCGAACGGACCAGCTCGGCCGCCAGGTGCAGGGCCGTCAAGGACGACGAACACGCCGTGTCCACCGTGTGGGAGGGCCCGTGGAAGTCGAACAGGTACGACATCCGGTTCGCCGCGCTGAACGCGCCCGTACCGGTGGGGGCGAACGAGTTCAGAACGCCGGGACGTCGGGTCAGCAGACCCCAGTAGTCCTGCACGGTCAGCCCCATGACGACACCGACGTCCGCACCGGCCAGCAGCCGCGGATCGATGCCTCCGTCGTCGAAGGCCTCCACCGCGCACTCCAGCAGCAGCCGTTGCTGCGGATCGATCTGACCGGCTTCCTTCGGCGATATACCGAAATACTCCGGGTCGAACCCCCACACGTCGCCGACAATGCCGGCCGCGTCGGTGTACGACTTCCCCGGTCGCGGCCCGCCCTCTGCAACAAAATCATCGGTGTTGAACCGGTCACCGGGTACCGACGTCACAAGATCCTGGCCACCGGACAAGGCCTCCCACAACCCGTCCAGTGTGGTGATTCCCCCGGGGAGACGGAGTCCCACGCCGACCACCGCAACAGGCTCGCCCGACCCCGGTGCCGTCTCCGCACTACTCATGTCGCCTCGTTCTTTACTCACCATTACTGCGTCTGCCTTTCGCGTATTTTTTTCCGCACGCGTGACCGCTCGCGATTTTTTGTATGGGTGATCGCTCGCGTTTCCGAACAGGGGGATCCTGTAGTTGTTTACGCGGCTGCCGGTATCTCGGATACTCGTATTGGTCCCCCTGCTGAGGGGACCGGTAACCACCGAAGAGTAAAATGATCCGGATGTGGCGAAACCCGATTCACCGCACGCAGTCATACCCGCAGTGCGGCTACGTGAACTAGTTCGCTATGGAATACAGCGTTGCCGGAATGGGGTCGATATTCCCCGGAAGCCGTGGAGGCTTTTGCGGCCCAGGGCACGGGCGAGCCGGGCGATCGGCTTGCCGGTCTCCCTGGGCGACAGGATCTGCCTCGCTCCGGGCGGCAGAACCTGTCTGGCTGTGTCGAATGGATCCGTGCGTTCGCGCTATGCCGTGCGCTGTGATGCGGTCCTGGCACGCAGGCGCATCTTGAGATGACGCGGTCCCATGGAGGGGGTGACGGCCGGGGGCTTCTGGCCGGGAATGGTTTCCAGCCGCCAGCGGGAGGCGATGTCCGTCAGCGCCAGTACGGCCTCGATGATGGCGAACTGGTCGCCGATGCACTTGCGTGCGCCGCCGCCGAAGGGCAGGTAGGCCTTGTTGCGCGGTGCCGCGTGCAGCGCTTCGGCGTCCCAGCGGTCGGGGTTGAAGACGTCGGGGTCGGTGTAGTAGCGCGCCTGGCGGTGGACGGCGTAGGAGCTGTACGCGATGGTCGTCCCGGCCGGGATGTCGTAGCCGCCCAGGTGGGTGTCCGCCGTGACGATCCGGGTCCAGATCATCCCGGCCGGCGGGTACAGCCGCAGCGTCTCGGTGATGATCTGGTGCGCGACCTTCAGGTCGGGCACGTGCTCGTAGGACACCGGCTTGCCGTCCAGGACACGGTCGGTCTCGTCCCACAGCCGCTGCTGGATATCCGGGTTGGTGGCGACGAGGTAGAGCGCCCAGGACAGGGCGATCGCCGTGGTCTCCGAGCCCGCCACCAGGAAGGTGAGGACCTCGTTGCGGAGTTCGGCGCTGCTCAGACGCTCGCTCTGGCCGTCGGCCGGGCACTCGGTGTCGCGGGACGTCAGGAGCGCCGAGAGCAGGTCCCCGTGGTCCTCGGAGCTGACCTGGGCCTTGTCGATGATGTCGGCGACGGTGCTGTGGAGTCCGGCCACAGCCCGCTGATAGCGCCGGTTGCCGGGGGTCGGGATCTGGTTCAGCGCCGCCGGCATGAAGGTCTGCCGGTACGTCGCGTGCAGCACCTCGATGGCGTCGCTGACCGTCTGACGCAGGTCCTCCGCCGACACCATCCCGCCGAGCATCGCCTGCAACATGTTGTGCATCGTCAGGCTGAGCATTTCCGACGGCATGTCCAGGACCTGACCGTCACGCCACGGGCTGGTCCGCAGGGTTGTCCCCTCGGTCATGGCCTGGGTGTAGCCGGGAAGCCGGTTGCGGTGGAACGCGGGCTGTACCAGTCGGCGCTCGCGCCGGTGCATGGAATGCGGGCAGGTCACCAGACCGTCGCCGAACACCTCCCGGGCCTTGTCGAACAGCAGACCGCCCTTGTCGTAGACGCGGTCGTTGAGAAGTACCTGCGAGATCAGCTCGGGGTCACAGACGAACACCGCCTTGAGCGGGCCGACGTTGATGCGCATCATGTCGCCGTCCGCGACCAGCGAACGCAGGAATCCCCTTGGATCACGGAGTGCCTTCACTGCGTGACCCACGACCGGGAGGCCGCCGGGCGCCACAGGAACGCTGTTACTGGGATCTGTGGTGGTCCTCTTGTCCGCAACCACGTTGCGCATGCGATTCCCCCAGGTGCGTCAAGTCACATTCAGGCCCATCCGAAAAGAGGGCCGATAATGAACGATCGAGTGTTTTATTGATGCGACGTAAATGAGCGCCTTTCGCGGCCGTCAGACTATCAGCCTGCTCGCGACGGGGCCGTGACGCAAACGTGATCGCAGCGTGATCTTGCAGGTCAGCGTGGTTTTTGTGGGGCGGGCCCGGCCGATCGTTCAGTCCACGGCTCGCCCCGGGATCGCCTGTGCGGCACCACGAAAATGACTCTCCGGTCACAATTACAGACAAAGATCACATACGTATCCCTAAATATGATCCCGGCCACAAAGCAGAAATCGCCGTCGGGACTTGACGGCAATCGCCAAAATAATGATTTAATAACATCGTGCGTCTGAGGGCTGAGACGCTTCATGGCTTCATGTCGGTGAGAGCTGCTACTCGGGCAAGGAGGGGACGTGCAGTTCGCAATCCTTGGTCCAGTCGCGATGCGTTGTGCGAACGGCGATCCCTGGCCCATTACGAGACCGCGCCAGCGGAGCACCTTGGGAATTCTTTTACTTAACAGCGGGCGTCGCGTTAATAAGGGATATCTCGCGGAGGCGTTGTGGGGCACCGACCTGCCCAGCGATCCGGGTGGCGCGCTGCGCAGCAACCTCTACGGTCTGCGCAAGGCGGCTCCGATCAGGGAGCGCCTGCACACGGGCCCTGACGGCTATGGTCTCGCGCTGCGCGAAGGCGACGTGCTGGACCTGCACTGCTTCCAGGGCCTGGCCCAGCAGGCGCGGGCGGCCCAGCTGCTGGGCGACGTGGACGACGCCGCCCGGCTCTTCCAGCGCGCCCTGGACGCCTGGGCCGACCCGCCGCTGGCCGACATCCCGGCCACGCCGATCATGCAGCCGGTCATCTCGGAACTGCTCGAGCACCGCCACACGGTCCAGGAACAGCTGGTGGACGCGCGACTGGCCCTCGGCCAGCACCATGAACTGCTGCCGCTCCTGATGTCACTCACCACCGCGCAGCCACTGCGCGAGCGACGGTGGGAGCAGCTCATCCTCGCCCTGTACCGGTGCGGCAGGCGGGCGGAGGCGCTGGACACGTTCACCCGGGCGCGCCGGCTTCTCGCCGAGGACTACGGCATCGACCCCGGCGGCCCGTTGCAGCACCTCCAGCAACTCATCCTGGCGGGCGACCCGATGCAGTCCCTGTCGCTGCCCGTTCCGCCGCAGCGGGTCCAGGCCGAGACCGCGCGGGAGCCGCGCCCGCAGAGCCACGAGGTCCCCCGGCCCCCGGTCGACATTCCCCATCAACTCCCCGCCGAACCCCGGCACTTCATCGGGCGCAAAACCGAACTCGGAGTGCTCACCGACCTGGCGAACGAGATGTCGCCGGTCGGCTCCTCCCCGGTGGTTTCCGTGCTGTGCGGCGCCCCGGGAATCGGCAAGACGGCCCTCGCCCTGCATTTCGCCCATAAAGTCGCCGACCGATTCCCCGATGGGCAACTGTACATAGATCTGGGTGCTTTCAGCCCGGCGGCCGATTCGGTGAGTATTCAACAAGCGATCCGGTCCGTCCTCGCCCCGCTGATCCCGTTGCCGGAGCCGGACACGATGACCCCGGCGGCCTATGTCAACCTGTACCGGACCGTCCTCGCACAGCGGCAGATGCTCATCCTGATCGACAACGCGTATGACAGCGCGCAGGTGCAGCCCCTGATCCCGGCCGCCCCGCAGGGCATGGTGGTCATCACCAGCCGCCGCAAACTCACCGGCCTGGTGACCTCGCACGGCGCCCATCTGACCACCCTGGACGTGCCCTCCAGGGCCGAGGCGGAGACCCTGCTCACCAGCAGGCTGGCCGCCGACGGCCTCACCGTCGACAGCGCCTCCCTGGCGGACGTGACCGAGGCCTGCGCACGGCTGCCCCTGGCGCTGGTGATAGCGGCCACGCGAGCGGTCGCACGGCCCATGGTCCCGCTCCGTCACCTGGCCGAGGAACTGGAGAGCGAGCAGAATCGGCTCGACGTGCTGCGCGGCGGCCGCACTTCGGGGGACATCCGGGCGGCCTTCTCGTGGTCGTACGAGCGTCTGACGAGCGCCGAGGCGCGCATGTTCCGCGTGCTCGGCGCACACCGGGTACGCGACATCACCGCCGCCGACGCGGGCCGGCTGGCCCACGTGCCGGCCTTGGAGGCGTTGCAGTCGCTCACCGGGCTCGCCTGCGCGCACCTGGTCCGGGAGTACGCCCCCAAGCGGTACCACTTCGACGACCTGATGCGTATCTACGCCGCGGAGAAGGCGAGGGAGACAGAAGACTGACCGCTGGACAGCACGACACCGAAGCGACTGCTACGAGCGCGGTCGCCGCCCGGGTGGCGGCCGTCGGCAAAGGGACTTGGAGGAAGACCGTGAACAGCCACACGCTGGCCAGGCTCCGAGAGCGAGTGTGGCCGGGAGCCGTTCCGTCGGGGACCGACCCGGTCAGGGGAGAGGCGGACGGGGCGCCGCTGCCGTACCCGTCGGGATGGTTCTGCCTGGCGCTGTCCCGTGAGGTGCCGGCCGGCGCGGTGGTGAAACGCCGCTTCATGGGCCGCGATGTCGTCCTCTACCGCACCAGGGCCGGCGTCCTGCGGGTCGTGGATGCCCACTGCCCCCACCTGGGCGCCCACCTCGGCGTCGGGGGAGTGGTCGAGGGCGAGCATCTCGTGTGCCCGTTCCACCACTTCGCCTTCGACGTCGAGGGATCCTGCGTCAAGGTCCCGGGCGGAACCCCGCCCCGGATGACGCTGGGGCAGTACACCGTGCGCGAGCGGGGCAAGGTCATCTATGTGTGGCACGGCCATGATGCCGCGCCGCCCGCCTGGGAGCCCTCGGAGATATTCGACGACAGGTTCACGCCCGTCGCCTCCTGGAGCACGCTCCTGGCCTCGCATCCCCAGGAGGTCATGGAGAGCTTCGTCGACTACGAGCACCAGGGGGTCGTACACAACGTCTCCCTTCAAGAGGCGGCCCCGCCGGTGGAGGAAGGGCCGTTGCTGCGGATCTCCTTCCGGGCGGACATCGCGCTCTCCGTCGGCCTGGCGACCATCAAGGTGGAGCAGGGCCTGGCGCTGTCCGGCCTCGGCCTGGCGTCGGGCGAGGTGACGCTGGATCAGGTCGGTCTGAGACTGGGCGTCCTGCTCACGGCGACCCCCGTCGGGCCATGGCAGACGTACCTGCGTGTGGTCATCGTGACGGAGGACGCCGCGCACGCGGATTCCTCCCGGCTCTGGAAGGCCGCCTCCCTGTCCTGGTCCACGGTCGCGGGACAAGCGCTCGTGCGGACCATCGCCCACCAGATGCGCCAGGACGCCAGGATCTGGAACGCCAAGCGGTACGAGCCGGACCCCGTGCTCGCCCCCGGGGAGAGCGCCATCGGCCACTACCGCCGCTGGGTGCGCCAGTTCTACCCCCCGGACACCGTGTGACAGCCGACGGACACCGAGGCGGGTCCGATGATGCGTTGACGGCGGCTCGCTCCGGGACCTACGGTCCGCGCATGATCCCCATACCCACATTAGCGGCCGTGCCGCGTCCGGCTCCCCGTCAGGTGACGATGCCCTCACGGCCCCGCGTGGGCTCGCCGTCGCTCCGCCCCGGCTTCGCCGCCAGCGGCGACCCCGAGGTCCGCGACTCGGTACGGATCAACTTCCACCACATCACGACGGGGGCCGGCCGATGAACACGACCCGGGAGCGCTCCGAGGCACGGCTGCTGGTCCCGTCCCTGGTGTTCATCGCCCTGGTCGTGTCGGCAGTCGCCAGCCTCGGCGCACCGCTCATCACCAGCGTGGCGACCTCGTTCCGCGTCTCGCTCGACAGCGCGCAGTGGACCCTGACCATCGCGCTGCTGAGCGGCGCGATCGCCACGCCCGTCCTCGGCCGGCTCGGAGCCGGCCCGCACCGACGTGCCACGATCCTCGCCACGCTGGCAATCGTCGTCGTCGGCAGTGCGCTCACCGTGCTGCCCCTGCCGTTCGCGTGGCTGCTCGTCGGCAGGGCCGCACACGGCATCGGGCTCGGTCTGACGGCGCTGATGATGGGCGTGGCCCGCGACCATCTCCCCGAGGAGCGCAGCGCGGGCACCATCGCCCTGGTCTCGGTGGTGTCCATCATCGGGGTCGGCGTCGGCTACCCGCTCGCCGGGCTGCTCACCGAGTGGGGCGGGGTGCGCGCCGCCTACGGCCTCGGTCTGGTGGTCACGATCGTCGCCTTCCTGGCCGCCTGGCGCTCCATACCCGCAGCCCCTGAAGGCCGTTCGGCCCATGTGAACACAACGGGCGCGCTCCTCCTGGCGGGTGGACTGTTCCTCGTCCTGTTCCTGGCCGGCGAGAAGAGCCTGTGGAGCCATCACCTCGCCGTGGCGGTGGTCCTCGCGCTCGTCGCCGTGCTCCTGCTCTGCGTCTGGACCGTCTCCGAACTGCGCGCCGAGACGCCCCTGGTCGATGTGCGGGCGCTCCGGCACCCGGTGGTGGCCGGGGCGAACGCCGCCATGTTCGTGGGCGCGATCGGCATGTACATCCTGTTCACGCTCATCTCCCGGTACGCGCAGACGCCACACAGCGCCGGATACGGCTTCGGGCTCGACACCTTCGTCGCCGGGCTGGTGCTCGTGCCGTTCTCCGTGCTCGGGTTCGTCGCCGGCAAGCTCACGCCTCGGATGCGCGAACGGATCGACGACCCCTGGCTCCTGGCCGGCGGCGCTGTCGTCATCGCCGCCGGGTTCGTCCTCTTCGCCACGGCCCGGTCGCACCTGGCCGAGCTGTTCCTGGCGATGAGTGTGCTGGGCCTCGGCGTCGGCAGCTTCTCGGCCGCCACGCCCGGCGTCATCCTGGCCGTCACCCCCAAGAGCGAGACGTCCAGCGCCATGAGCATCAACTACGTCATGCGCAGCGTCGGGTACTCACTCGGCAGCGCCATCGGTGGCCTGGTCCTCGCCGCCGGCACCGACAGCGGCCGTGTCTTCCCCCACGACAGCGCCTACACCACGGCAGCGTGGGTCGGCATCGCCGCGATGGCGATCACGGCGATGGCCAGCCTCGTCCTAACCCGCCAGCGCTCGCCCGAGGCCGAACCGGCTGTCGCCCCGGCAGACGCGCCGAGCCGCAGCCGGTAGGGCCCATGACCCGCTCGTGGTTACGGCGTGTAGACCTGTTCCAGGGAGTGGATGGCGCCGTCGTCGCCCGTCGCGTACTTGAAGACCAGTCCGGAGTTCGGGTGCGCCTTGATCCAGTCGACCAGTTCCTGCACACCGATGCGCTGGTTCTTGCTGCCGGCGACGATGGGGTTGGTGGCGGTGACGTAGGCGGCCTGGTCGAGGGCCCAGCGGCTGTCCTCGCCGGTGACGACGAACGGCGTGCCGTCGGAGTCCTTGCCGGGGCATCCCCACGCCCCGTGCTGGATGACGAGGTTGACCTTGCCGGTGCCGGCGGGCAGTTCCTCGACGCGGTAGACGGCGATCTCGTCGGGGTCGACATGGTCCGGGTCCGGTGCCGTGCTCGCGCAGCCGGTTGCCGGTGCCGTGGGCGTGGCGGAGCCGGGTGTCTTGGCGGCGGGCTTCGCCGCGGGCGTTGCGGTACCGCCCGCACCCGGCGTCGCGGTCGACGTGGGAGCCGCGCTCCCCGGGCCGCCGGTGCCTCCTGTGGCCCCGCCCTTGTCGCCGCCGGGCGTCCGGCTCGCCGTGGCGGAGGTGCCCGGTGAGTGCTCGGCTCCCGCGGTGGAACCGTTCCCCTGGCAACCGGTGAGCGCCGCGGCCAGTGCGGCGACGGTGAGCGCGAGGGCGGCGGGTCTGAGGCGCTGCGTGTGCATGTCGGGATGTCCCCCCTGGTCAGAGGCGGCCATGTCGGCCGCGCAACGGTCGGACAGTAACAACGCCGCAGCTCAGGCCGCATCACCGGAACGTCTCGTGTCACGGACTCCGGACAATGCCGTCACCGGGCACGGACCATGTGACGTGCACCGACGTCCACCCCGCCGAGGCCGTCGGCGGTGCGTCTCCTAACATGACCACGCCAGTCAAGTCGCCTCAGCGCGTCGGAAGTTGAAAAGGGTGAACATGTCGTTCGGTCCGCCATCCGCCGGGTTCGGGCCCGCGAGGCCGCATCCGCCGACTCCACCCGCCCCCTCCCCGCAGGTCTGGACTCCGCCGACCGCTGTCGAACAGGCCCTCTTCGAGGCCAAGTCACGGGAGGACTGGGCGGCCTACTTCGACACACTCGCGGACAGCCGGCTGTACTTCGAGATACGGCGCGACGGCGCGGACGCCCGGCCGAGCCGGACCATCCCCGTCTTCGGACACGATCCCCGGGTCGCCGGCGGCCGGATCTGGCCCGTGTACACGGAGGGCATGCTGCCCGTGCCGGACCCGCAGCGGGTGCTCGACTGGCAGAGCCTCGACTGGTTCGCCCGGGTGTGGGAGCCCAGCGATCCGCCCGTGATCGTGGTCAACCCGGGCAGCCCCTGCGAGGCGTTCCTGCCCTCCGCGCCGCCGCACTCGGCCGCCTGGGCGCAGCACACGGCCGAGGGTCCGCTGAACCGCGCGAGGGTGCGCACACTCCGGTTCGGCGGGCCCCTGGAGGGACCCGTCGCTCAGGGGCTCGCCTGCGGCGCGCTGCTGGTCGTGCGGTACGGCTTCCCCTGGAACGCGATGGCGTATCACGGCAACGGCTATCCCCAGGAACGCCGGACCCTCCAGGAGTGGTGGGGCGTCACCAGCCGGGAGGAGTGGCAGGAACAGCAGCGCGCCCTGCTCGACCCGGACGGCGCCAACCCCGTCTGGGAGTTCGCCCTCGGGCTGCGCCGTACGATCGCCCGCGACTTCGGCGGCCATGTCGACACCGCCTACTGGCGGGACGCGGTCGCCCGGGTGCTGCGGGCCCGTACGGGCGGCGAGACCGTCCTCACTCCGGACGGCGTCACCACCACGCCCGCCGTCCCCGAGGCGGAGACGGAGGCACGGATCAAGGGGGTTCAGCATCTCGTCGGGCGCATCACCCGCTACGAAGCACGCTTCCGGGCCGACGGGATCCTCGACGAGAACCGGTTCGTCACCTCCGTGGACGCCTGGAACTTCGGGCGGGCCTCGGGCATGGCCCGCTGGGGACTGGGCTCCCGGTACTGCTCCCTCCAGGAGGCCGAGGCCGCCGTCATCGAGGCGGGCCGGGCCTCCGCGCGGTCGTACAAGTCCTGGCGGGACTTCGCCGCCGGCTACATCCTGGGCCGCTGCCTGCACTTCGACGACGAGGAGTTCGGGGAGTGGTACACCGACATGGTCGACCTGCACCGGCTCCTGATGTCCGACCCGGACAGTCCGTGGCTCACCGTTCCCTTCAAGTGACGGGGGCCGGGCGCAGCATCTGGGCTCTGGCCAGGCTGCGGTAGACCGGGCTGGTGGTCAGCAGGTCCTCGTGGCGTCCGCAGGCCGTGACGCGGCCCTCGTCCAGGACGACGATCCGGTCCGCGTGCTGGACCGTGGAGAGCCGGTGGGCGATGACGAGGACCGCGCACTCCTCGGTGACGTCCCGCAGGGCGGCCGTGAGCGCGGCCTCGTTGAGGGCGTCGAGATGCGACGTGGGCTCGTCCAGGAGCAGCAGGGCCGGGCGGGTGAGCAGGGCGCGGGCCAGGGCGACGCGCTGGCGCTCACCGCCGGACAGGGTGGCCCCGTGCTCGCCGACCGCGCCGTGCAGCCCGCCGGGCAGCCGCTCGGCCAGCTGCTCCAGCCGGGCCAGCCGGACCACCCGGCGCACCTCGTCGTCCGTGGCGTCCGGGCGACCGTAGGCGATGTTGTCGTACAGCGTGCCCTGGACGACCTGGCTGCCCTGGTCGACCAGGGCGAGCTGGTTCCGGCAGGCGGCGCGGCCGAGGTCCGGCGCCGGGTGCCCGTGGAAGCGCAGCAGCCCGCTGTCGGGCTCGTAGAACCGGGCGATCAGCGCGAACACCGTGCTCTTGCCCGCCCCGGAGAGGCCGACGAGCGCGACCTGGTGCCGCTGCGGCACGGTGAAGGAGACACCGCGCAGCACCGGCCGGCCCGGCCGGTAGCTGAAGTGCACGTCCTCCAGCGTGAGGGCAGGGACGTCGGCCTGGGGCCGGGAGAAGGGCGGGGCTGCGAGCCCGGTGGGCTCCACCGGCAGCTCCAGGGTCTCCTCGATCCGCAGCTGGGCGCCCATGCCCCGCTGGATCAGACCGACCGCGCGGAACACCGACGACAGGGGCACCACGAGGTAGGACGCGTACAGCAAGAACGCGACCAGGTCGCCCAGCGAGTGCCCGCTGCCGTGCACGCGCAGCCCGCCGATGACGAGGACCAGCAAGAAGGAGCCCTGTACGGCGAGTTCCACCGCGCTGCTCATCACCGCCGCGAACCGCGCGGCGCGCACCCCGGCCGCGCAGGCGTCGTCGACCCGGGCCCCGATGCGGGCCGCCTCGCGCGATTCCGCGCGGTACACCCGGACCATGGGCAGGGCGCCCAGGGCCCGTTCGAGGTCGGCGGCGACCGCGCCCACGGACGTCTGCATCCGCTCGGCCGCGCTGCGGATGCCCTGGAGCAGCAGGGTGACCACGGCCGCGGCGGTGGCCACGGTCGCGGCGACCAGCAGGAGCAGCAGCGGGTCGAGCCACGCCATCAGGGCGAGCGCGCCGGCCGCGACCAGAGCCCCGGTGACCAGGTCGACCAGGGCCTGGGCGACGACCTCGCGCAGCAGGGTGGTGTCGGCGGTCACCCGCGCGATCAGATCACCGCCGCGCTGGTGGTCGTACTCCCGCATCTCCAGCCGCAGCAACCGCCCCACCAGGGTGTGGCGCAGCTGGCGTACGACGCCTTCGCCCGTCCGCTCCAGCAGGAACCGGCCGACGGCGCCGGTCGCGGCCTCCGCGGCGAACAGGGCGGCGAGCAGCAGCAGCGGCGGCCACAGCGGCTGCCGCCCGCCGCTCGCGTCCACCACCCGCTTGGCCAGCAGCGGCTGGGCGAGCCCGAGCGCCGACGCCGCCAGCGACAGCACGGTGGCGGCGGCGATCGCCCCGCGGTGCCGGCCGACCAGCCGCCAGACGGCGAGGACCGCGGCCCGCGTGGACCGGCCGGTGGTGGCACCGCGCTCGGCGCTCGCCGTCATCGGGGGACCGGGCCGACGGAGATCAGCCGGGCGAAGTAGTCGTCGGGCAGGTCCTCGCCGACCGGCCGGCCCTCCGCCTCGATCCAGGCGTGGGCGGTGAAGGGCGGGACCACGCTCGCCCCCGTGCACCAGGTCGGCCAGCTGCCGCCCAGCCGGCACAGCAGGGCGGCGCCGAGGGAGCGCGGCAGACAGCCCTTGGGGCTCGCACAGCGCAGGCTCACCGCGCACAGGGCGTCCCGGGCGCCCTGTGCCTGGTCCGCGGTGGCGGGCCCGGCGCCCCGGCGCAGCAGCTGGAGGGCGGCGCGGATGCGGCGGGGCGGCAACAGGGCCAGCAGCAGGGCCGGGAAGAGGACCAGGCGGGCGGCCAGCCGCCGGCCGAGCGGAACGTCGTACGGCCGTTGCAGGGCGCTGGGCGTGCTCATGCGGCCAGCCCGCCGGCACGCAGCTGCTGCACCAGCGCGAAGACGTCGGCCCGCGCCCGGTCGGCGTCGACGTCGAACGCCTCGGTGACCGCCGCGGCCGCGGCCGCCTCGTCACCGCCCGCCATGAGGGTGTCCACGACCAGGGTCGCGGTCGGGTTCAACTCCCAGTACTCTCCGGTGCGTTGGTCGAGGAGGACGGTGCCGTAGTCGGTCTTCGCGGTGCAGACGTCGGCTCCGAACCGCAGTGCCATGGCGGTGCTCCCTTTCGTTCGGCTTCACGTCACGGTTCATGCGAGGGCGCTGCGGCCCGTACGGTCCAGCGCGCGCAGCCACACCTCCACGGCGATGGTCGAGTAGAGGACGGCCTCCCGCAGCTGACGGGTGGCGGGCCGTTCCGCCAGGCGGCGCAGCGCGGCGGCGTCGACCAGCCCCAGTTGGGCCAGCCGCGAGTCCTCCCACAGCGCCATGAGGTCGCCGCGGTGGCGGCGCAGCCCGTCGGCCGCGTCCATGGCGGCGGCCGCCTTGGTGGTCCGGCGCAGGCACTCCTCGGGTACGACACCGTGCATGGCCTCGGTCAGCAGCGGCTTGTACCGCCAGGGCGAGACGCGTTCCTCGGGACGCACGGCGAGGCAGGTCTCGATGACCCGGTCGTCCAGGAACGGTGAGGCCATGGGGAGCCCGTGGCGGGCGGCCATGTGGTCCCACTGCCGGACGATGCGGGTGCAGTCGCGGATCTGCTCCAGGTCGGTGTGCAGTCCGCGGTCCGGGTGCAGGGGCTGTGCCTGCCGGGCGGCCGTCCGCAGCGCGGTGCGGGCCAGCTGCTCGGCCTCGGGGGTGACCCAGCCGAACAGCCGCGGGCTCATACCCCAGCCCAGGCTGGTGGTCACCGTCGGGGGCAGCGGGTCGCGCAGCCGGTGCTCGGCGTCCGCGAGCCAGGTGCCGTACGGCCGGGAGTCGGCCAGGGCGCCGAGCAGCGGGCCGAGCGGCCACTGCCACAGGGCCCGGAAGCCGCGCAGCTGCCGCAGGGCGAACAGCGGGCGGCGGCGCGCCAGCCGGTGGTAGTACGCCTCGGAGCACCAGGCCACGTGGTCGCCGCCGATGCCGGTCAGATGCACCCGGCTGCCCCGCTCGGCCAGTGCGGGCAGATGGTGCAGGACCCGGGCGCGGTCCATGACACCGATGGTGGGCTCGTCCAGTACGTCGTCGATGCCGAGCAGTCCGGTGTAGACGAGGGGGGACTCCTCGGGGTCCCAGACCACGTGCTCGACGTCCGGCAGGGCGGCGGCGGCCCGCCGCGCCCAGTGCAGATCGGTGTCGGCCGGGTCGCGGCCCGGCCAGGTGGACGCGATGACGCGGGCCGGCGAGCGGTCGGCGAGGAAGCAGACGGAGGTGGAGTCCAGCCCGCCGGAGAGGTCGCAGCTGACGGTGGAGCCGGGCCGGGTGCGGGCGCCGACGGCCGCGGTGAGGGCCTCGCGGACCCGGGGTGCGGCGGTGCGCAGGGGGACGACGGGCTCCGGCGGGGTCCACCAGCGGGAGTGGCGGAAACCGGTCCCGTCCGGGTCGAGGATGAGTGCGTCGTGCGGGGCGACCGGGGTGACACCGGGCCACAGCGGCGCGTCGGACAGGGGGTGCGGGACCGGCCACAGCAGTCGTACGGCCAGCTGTTCCCGGTCGGGTTCGGCGCCGAGGGCGCGGGCCAGCAGGTCGGCGCGGGTCGCTGCCACCCGGGTTCCGGCGAGCCGGGCGTGCCAGACCAGCCGGAGGCCGGAGGCCGTGCCCTGCACCCGGATCCGGCCGTCGAGGGCGGCCACCAGGTGACAGCTGCCGGACAGCGAGCGTGCCCACGCGTCCAGGGCGGCGAGGTCCCGCAGGGAGCGCGCCACCCGCTCCAGTTCGGTGGCGGTGGCGGAGACACAGCCGACGAGGGCGAGGGTGGCGGGACCGACCCGCGCGCTGACGATCTCCTGGTCGTCCCAGTGGCCGACCAGCCAAGGCCGGCCCGAGGGGTGGTCGAGGGTGCGGGTGCCGGGGCGGGCGAGCGAGCGGGCCACGGCGGCCGCGTCCGCGCGGTCTGCGAAGACCGCGAAGTGCGTGGCGCCGGGGCCCGTTCCCGCCGTTACGTGCGGATCAGCCATGAGGTCGGTTCAGGACCGTCGTCCGGCTGCCGGTTCAGTTCTTGCTCAGGATGAGACGGTCGTTGCCGGAGCGCTGGAGCAGTCCGGTCTCCTTGCGGAAGGAGCCCAGTCGGACAAGGGTCGGCGCTTCGTATGCCTTCTTCATGCCTTGTTCTCCTAACGGGGTGTGGTCCGCCCGCCGAGGGGCGGCTCCTCACCAGGTAGCCGGGGTTCGGGGTGGCGTCGCAAGGCGGAGAAGAACAGTCATATTGTCGGGAAATGGCGGCTCTTGAGGCTCTGTTCGAGTGCCGAGCGCATGCCCTGTGCCGACTCGGGAGCGGCAGCGGGCGAGGGACGGGGCGTGGCGGAACGTTTCCAGGTGGGCCGGACGCCGGCGGCGCGCCCGGGCTTCCGGCGGAGCGGCGGGGGAGCCGCCGGGGGCGCTCCGGGGCCGGGACGCAAATCCGGACGGCCCGGTTCCGGCGGGTGTCGCCCGGTGCGCCCCACTGCCGGCCGGCCCGGGCCGCCCGGTCCTCGTCGTTCGCCCGCCGCGTCCTCTCCACCCGTGGGTGGAGTCGGACGGCAGGTTCTCCATCGACCCGTGGGTGCTGGTGATCCACTGCGGCCGAGGAGCAGTCTTGACGCATGGCCTCTCTGCACACGGCACTCGCCGTGACCATCAGTGTCTGCGCCGCGGTCTTCGTCGTGGCGTGGATCGTCGGCGCCGTCTACTTCGGTGGGCGGCGGTCCCGTGCCCCCGACCGGTGGCGCGGCCTGGGGCGCGAGCTGCCGCGCCGGCTGCTGCTGATCGCGGGAGTCTTCGCGTTCTCGGTGCTGGTCAGACATACCCAGGGCTTCTGGCGCCGGCTGGAGTACTGGCAGCCGGGGCTGGCGGTGTTCGGGGCCCTGCTCGCGATCGCCTCCACCGCCCTGCTGCTGTGGGCCCGCTGGGTCCTCGGCACCATGTGGGCCAGCGTGCCGACGGTCCAGGAACACCACGAGCTGCGGACCGACGGCCCCTATCGGCTGGTCCGCCATCCCATCTACACCGGGCTGCTCGGCCTGATCACCGGCGCCATGCTCGGCTTCGGCTTCGGCGTATGGGCGGGCGCCCTGGCGGTGGCCGTGCCCTGGCTGCTGCGGCGGGTCCGGGTTGAGGACGCCCTGATGGCCGGCCGGTTCGGCGCCTCCTACGACGCCTACCGCGCCGAGGTCCCGGCCCTGATCCCTCATATACGCATGGGCTCCGGGACCGGCCCCGGCCACGCCGGCACCGGGGCGCGGTAGCCCGGCGCCGGCGTGGCCGGGGAGGCGGCTACGACTGCTGGAGCTGCTGCTGCCGCTGCCGTCGGGCGGCCAGCACCGCGTAGACGATCACCCCGACGAACAGGAACAGCACACCCTGGTACACCGCCGCATAGCCGGCCCCGGCCATCAGCCAGATCGAGAAGGCCGCGGCCACCGCCGTGATCACCGAGTCCCGCAGCAGCCGGCCCCGGTCGACGGAGCCGGGGCGGCCCGAGACCAGATGGAAGATCTGGGCGGCGGTGGCCAGCAGGTACGGCACGGTCGCGGTGAACGTGGTGACGAGGACCAGGACGTCGAAGACCTTCGCCGACCCCGAGAAGTAGTTGTAGGCGGTGAGCAGGGAGGAGAGGACCACCGTGACGGTGACACCGACGATCGGCACGCCCCGGCTGCGGCGGGCGAAGGCGGCCGGGAAGAGACCGTCCCGGGCGGCGGCGTACGGCGTCTGGGCGCTCAGCAGGGTCCAGCCGTTGAGGCAGCCGGTCATGGACACCAGCGCGGCCAGCGCCACGGCCGTACCGCCCCAGGCGCCGCCGACCATGGTGTTCACGGCGTCGGAGAACGGCGCGGTGGAGGACACCAGACGGTCGTGCGGGACCGTGCCGAACACGGACAGCGTGCCCAGCAGATACACCAGCGCGGCGCCGGCGGTGCCGATGACGGTGGCGCGCCCCACGTTCCGGCGGGCGTCCCTGACCTCGCCCGCGCTGACCGCGGCGGACTCCACCCCGAGGTAGGAGAAGAGCAGCAGGGCGGCGGAGGCGGACACCGCGCCGACCGCGCTGTGTCCGCTGGAGTTGAACGGGCCGAGCCGGGAGGGGTCGAAGAAGAACAGTCCGCCGACGGCGACGAGCAGCAGCGGCACGAACTTCAGCACCGTGGACACCAGCTGCACGGCGCCCACATAGCGGGTCCCGGCGAAGTTGGCGAGCGCGGGCAGCCATTGCAGGGCCAGCGCGGCCAGGCACGCGGTCCACCGGTGGTGGTTGACCGGGATCAGCACGTCCAGATAGCCGACGGCGGCCACGGCCAGCGCGGCGTTGGACACCCAGGTGGTGATCCAGTACGCCCAGGCGGCGAGGAATCCGGCGAAGTCGCCGAACGCCTCGCGGGCGTAGACGTAGGGCCCGCCGGTGCGCGGGTCGCGGGCCGCGAGGCGGCCGAAGACCAGGGCGAGGGCGATGGCCCCGACGGTCAGCACGCCGAAGGCGACCAGGCTGACCGTGCCGAAGGGGGCGATGGAGGCAGGGAGGAGGAAGATGCCGCCGCCGATGATGTTGCCCATGACCAGGGCGGTGGCGACGGGCAGCCCGAACCGGCGGGCATGGCGGCTGGCGGTGGTGCCGTGGGGGTCCCCGGCGGAGGCCGTGGGGAGCTCCGTAGGGGCCGGAGCCGACTGCGGGACGGTTCCCGTGCTGTGCATGGGTGCTGCGCCTCTCATGGAACTGACGTTCCCGGGATCGCCGGGACGCGCCCATGGTCGGGGATGCCCCGGTCTGGCTCAAAATCGCCGCTTCTTGTCCCGCGAAGCCCGCTCGACCAGGGAAAAAACGTGGTGGGGCAGGTCCCGGGCCGCGAGATGTCCTGCGGCGCCGCGCGGTGGCCCGTCCGTCACTCCGACGCTGCCCACAGGCTCCTGACGTGCCCGAGATGCCGGGTCATGACCGCCTGCACGGCCTGCTCGTCGCGGTCCAGCAGGGCGTCGAGGAGTTCCAGGTGCTCCTCGGCCGAGGCGAGCAGCCGGCCCGCCTCGACCAGCGCGGTCAGACCGTAGAGCCGGGAGCGCCCCCGCAGATCGGCGACGACCTCGACCAGATGGGCGTTGCCCGCCAGGGCGAGCAGGCCCAGGTGGAAGCGGGTGTCGGCCTCGACATAGGCGATCAGATCGCCGGCCGCCGCCGCGGCGACGATCTCCCGGGCCGCCGGGCGGAGCGCCTCCAGCGAGACCCGGTCCGCGGTGCGGGCCAGCCCGGCCACGGTCGGGATCTCGATCAGGGCGCGGATCTGGGTGTACTCGTCCAGCTGCTGGTCGGAGACGGCGGTCACCCGGAAGCCCTTGTTGGGCACCGTGTCGACCAGCCCCTCCTTGGCCAGGTCCAGCATCGCCTCGCGCACCGGGGTCGCCGAGACACCGAAGCGGGCGGCGAGCGAGGGTGCCGAGTAGACCTCGCCCGGCCGCAGCTCGCCCGCGATCAGCGCGGCGCGCAGCGCGTCGGCGACCCGCTCCCGGTAGCTGCTCCGCCGGCCGCCCAGCCGGGGGAGCGCGGGCATCCCGGCATCCCGCCCCTGTTGTGCCATGTCACGCATCACCCGGTGAGTCTAGAGGACACCTCAGAGCACGAACCCCTGCGGAAACGGGTCGGTCGGGTCCAGGAGGTACTGGGCGGTGCCGGTGATCCAGGCGCGGCCGGTGAAGCTGGGCAGCACCGCCGGGATGCCGGCCACCTCGGTCGTCCCGAGCAGCCGGCCGGTGAACCGGGTGCCGATGAAGGACTCGTTCACGAACTCGGTGTCCAGCGGGAGTTCGCCGCGCGCGTGGAGCTGCGCCATGCGTGCGCTGGTGCCGGTGCCGCACGGGGAGCGGTCGAACCAGCCCGGGTGGATGACCATGGCGTGCCGGGAGTGCCGCGCGGTGGCCCCGGGGGCGTAGAGGTGGACATGGTGGCAGCCGCGGATGGAGGCGTCCTGCGGATGCACCGGCTCCGCCGCCGAGTTGATCGCCTCCATCAGGGAGAGCCCGGCCGCGAGGATGTCGTCCTTGCGCGCCCGGTCGAAGGGCAGCCCGAAGGTGTCGAGCGGCAGGATGGCGTAGAAGTTGCCCCCGTAGGCCAGGTCGTAGCGGACCGTGCGGCCGTCGGGCAGGGTGATCTCGCGGTCCAGGCCCGCGGCGAACGACGGGACGTTGCGCAGGGTGACATGCCGGGCGGCGCCGTTCTCCACGGCCACCTCGGCGACCACGACACCCGCCGGGGTGTCGAGCCGGATCGTGGTCACCGGTTCCACGACCTCCACCATGCCGGTCTCCACCAGCACGGTGGCCACACCGATCGTGCCGTGTCCGCACATCGGCAGATAGCCGGAGACCTCGATGTAGATGACGCCCCAGTCGCAGTCGGGCCGGCTCGGCGGCTGGAGGATCGCACCGCTCATCGCGGAGTGACCGCGCGGTTCGTTCATCAGCAACTGCTTGATGTGATCGCGGTGTTCCCGGAAGTACAGCCGCCGTTCGTTCATCGTCGCACCGGGCACGGTGCCGATGCCGCCGGTGATCACCCGGGTCGGCATGCCCTCGGTGTGGGAGTCGACGGCGTGCAGGACGAGTCTGCTGCGCACTCTGTGGCCTCCTGGTCAGACGAGCCCTGCGGCGACGGCCTTCTCGGTGGCCGCGCGGACCGCGGCCTGCTGCTCCGGCAGCAGCGGGACGCGCGGCGGGCGCACCGGTCCGCCGTACCGCCCGACGACGTCCATCGACAGCTTGATCGCCTGCACGAACTCCACCCGGGAGTCCCAGCGCAGCAGCGGGTGCAACTGCCGGTAGAGGGGGAGCGCGGTGCCGAGGTCGCCGGAGACCGCGGCCCGGTACAGCTCGGCCGAGGCCCGGGGGAGCGCGTTGGGGTAGCCGGCCACCCAGCCCTTGGCGCCCGCCACGGCCAGCTCCAGCAGGACGTCGTCGGCGCCGATCAGCAGATCGAGTTCCGGGGCGAGTTCGGCGATGCGGTAGGCGCGGCGGACGTCGCCGGAGAACTCCTTCACCGCATGGATGTGTCCCTCGCCGTGCAGCCGGGCGAGGAGTTCGGGCACCAGGTCGACCTTGGTGTCGATCGGGTTGTTGTACGCCACCACCGGCAGCCCCGCCCCGGCCACCTCCGCGTAGTGGGCGAGTACGGCACGCTCGTCGGCGCGGTAGGCGTTGGGCGGCAGCAGCATCACCGCCGCACAGCCGGCCTCGCCCGCCTGGTCGGCCCAGCGGCGCGCCTCCGCCGAGCCGTACGCGGCGACGCCCGGCATCACCCGCTCGCCGCCGATCGCGGCCACGGCGGTGCGCACCACGCGGGCGCGCTCCTCGGGGGTGAGCACCTGGTACTCGCCGAGGGAGCCGTTCGGTACGACGCCGTCGCAGCCGTTCGCCACCAGCCAGGCGCAGTGCTCGGCGTAGCGGTCCAGGTCGACGGAGAGGTCGGCGCGCAGGGGGAGCGCGGTGGCGACGAGGATGCCGCGCCAGGGGCGGTGCTCGGCGCGGAGGGCAGGTGAGTCCGTCATGGGATCCCTCACTCGGTAGCGTGTGACATATTACTGATCGGTCTGATCGGGCTGCTGTTCCGGCAGGTCGGCCAGGACGCCGAGCGGTACCGGGCGGACGAACGGCCGCCGCCCCGGGGTGAGCGGGCAGCCGGTCAGCCCGGCCACTCCGGGCCCGCACACCCGGCCCTGGCACCAGCCCATTCCGGCCCGGGTGAGCAGCTTGACGGTACGCAGGTCACCGGCGCCGAGGGTGCTCGTGGCCGTACGGACCTCGCCGGCGGTGACCTCCTCGCAGCGGCACACCACGGTGTCGTCGGTGACCTGCTCCGCCCAGCCCGCCGGCGGCGTGTACACCGGCTCGAGCGCCGCGAAGAAGGCGCGCAGCCGGGTCCGGGCGCGGGCGGCGGCGGCCCAGCGCCGCGGGTCGGGCGCGGTGCCGTGCAGCCGGGCCGCGATCGAGCGCCCGGCGATGTGCCCCTCGGCGAGCGCGAGGGCCGCGCCGCCGACGCCGGTGGTCTCCCCGGCGGCCCAGACCCCCGGCACATCGGTGCGCTGCTCGTCGTCCACCCGGACGTCCGTGCCGGTCAGGGTGCAGCCGAGGGTCTCGGCGAGGTCGGTGTGCGGCAGCATGCCGTGGCCGACGGCGAGGGTGTCGCAGGCGATGCGCCGGGCGCTGCCGGGCCGGATCCGCCCGGTGCGGTCCAGGGCGGCCACGGTGACCGCCGTCAGCCGCTCGGTGCCGTGCGCCTCCACCACCGTGTGCCGGGGCAGCACGCGCACCCCGTGCCGCAGCAGCCGTCCCGCGTATCCGGCGCCCTCGGCGAGTTTGCCGGGCTGGGCGGCCAGGGCCGGTGCCCGGCGCAGCAGGGCCGTGGGATCGGCGGACTCCACCAGCGCCGCCACCCGCGCGCCCGCCGCGGCGAGTCCGGTGGCCACCGGCAGCAGCAGCGGTCCGGTGCCGGCGACCACGGCCCTGCGGCCGGGCAGCACCAGGCCGCCCTTGAGCATGGCCTGGGCGCCGCCCGCGGTGACCACCCCGGGCAGGGTCCATCCCGGGAAGGGCAGCACCCGCTCGTAGCCGCCGGTGGCGAGCAGGACGGCGTCGGCGTGCACGGTGACGCCCTCCTCCTGATCCGGGCCGCGCAGCGCGTGCACGGCGACGGATCCGGTCCCGGACGACAGCTCCGCACACCACACATGGTGATCGCTCAGATGGGTGATCCGCCCTGCCGCGCACTGCCGTTCCAGCCCGTCCCGCAGCCGCTCCCAGGTGCGCCACTGGTGGTGCAGGGCCTGCGGTCGGTGGGCGCCGAGCGCGGCGGCGGGCTGCCGGTAGAACTGCCCGCCGGCCCGGTCGGCGGCGTCGACGAGCGTGACCTGCACGCCCCGGGCGGCCGCCGCCAGCGCCCCGGCGAGACCCGCCGGGCCCGCCCCGACCACGGCGAGGCGCGGTGGTTCAGTCATCGTCCCGGCCCGTCCCCTCCTGGCTGCGGATCTCGTCGCCCGGCCGTGCGGGGACCAGACAAGCACGTTGGTTGGGACGGCCGTTGACCGTCACCAGGCAGTCGAAGCACACGCCGATCCCGCAGAACACCCCGCGGGGCCGGCCCGTGCGCCGGGTGCTGCGCCAGGACGTCACGCCCGCCGCCCACAGGGCCGCCGCGACCGTCTGGCCGGGCAGCGCCGTGATGAGCCGCCCGTCGAAGGTGAGGGTGCAGGGCTCGCCCGGTCGGGCCTTCGCCAACCGCAGGGGATTCACCGGGTCTCGCCTCCGTCCGTCGGACGCACCGGGCGCCGCCTTCCGTCCGTGTCGAACCGCTCCGGCCGGAACGGCGCCGGGTCCAGCCCGGGTGCGGTGCCGGTGAGGGACCGGGCGATCAACTGCCCGGTCCCGGTGGCCAGTCCGATGCCCGCGCCCTCGTGCCCGCACGCGTGGTACAGCCCGGGCGCCCGGGGGTCCGGGCCGATCGCCGGGAGGTGGTCGGGCAGATACGGCCGGAATCCCGCGTACGTCCGCAGCGCCCGCACCCGCCGCAGGAACGGGAAGAGTCCGACCGCCCCGGCCGCCAGCGCCCGTACCGCCGGGAGCGACAGCGAGCGGTCGAAGCCGACCCGTTCCCGGGTGGCGCCGATCAGCACCGGCCCGGCGGCCGTGCCCTCCACGACCGGCGAGGTGCGCAGTGCGGCCGAGTCGCTCGCCACGTCCGCCACATAGTCCGCGGCGTACACCTTGTGCCGCACCATCCGCGGCAGCGGCTCGGTGACCAGGACGAAGCCGCGCCGTGGCAGCACCGGCAGCCGGACGCCCGCGAGCGCGGCCAGCTCGCCGCCCCAGGTGCCGGCCGCGTTCACCACCGCCGGGGCGTGCAGGTCGCCGCGGTCGGTGCGGACGCCGCGGACCGAGCCGTCCGCCGCGCGCAGTACGCCGGTCACGGTCCGCCCGGTGTGCAGTGCGGCGCCGGATGCGCGCAGCAGCCGGGCGGCGGCCAGCGCGGGCATCACCTGGGCGTCCTGCGGATAGTGCACGCCGCCCGCCATGCCGGGGGCCAGATGGGGCTCCAGTGCGCGGAGTTCGTCCGGGCCGACCGGATCGGCCACGACCCCGGCGGCCCGTTGCCCCGCGGTGAAGTCCCGCAGTGCGTCCAGGGTCTCGGGGGACGAGGCGACGACGAGACCGCCCTTGGCCTCGTACTCGATCGCCGCCCCCAGCTCCTCGGCCAGCTCCGCCCACAACCGGGCCGACAGCAGGGCGAGTTCGAGTTCGGGGCCGGGTTCCTTGTCGGAGACGAGCAGGTTGCCCTCGCCCGCGCCGGTGGTGCCGCCGGCCACCGGGCCCCGGTCCACCACCGCCACGTCGAGGCCGGCCCGCGCGGCGTACAACGCACAGGCCGCGCCCACCATTCCGGCTCCGACGACCACGACATCGCAGGTCAGTCGCTTCGCCACGGCAGTACTATGTCACATGCCGCTGTTCTTGAGGAGAGGTCCGCTCAAGGAGACGTCGGTTCTTGAGGGGGCGTCGGTTCTTTGAGAGGGCGTCTTCAGTGCGGCCTCGCGCCCGCCGCGAAGGCCCCGGACACGCCGACGCGGCCGCGGACGTCACCTCCCCCGTAGGTGACGTCCGCGGCCGCTCCCCCGGCGCCGGACTGTGGTGCTGGTCGCCCGTGTGCCGTCACCAGCACATGACGGCTGTCTCCCCCGGCCCCCACGCGGAGTAGAGACGGACCCGGACGACATAGCGGCGGCCCATGACGAGCCGGACGCGGACGGCGGCGTTGTCCGGTGCGCCGCCGTCGTCGTGGCCGGCGAGGAAGCGCGGCTCCCCCTCCCGCTCCTCGAAGACCACGAGCACACGGTCCGCGTCGCCGAAGGTGCCCACGGTGTAGTCGCGGGTCTCCGGCGGTTCGATGACGAAGTCGGCCTGCTCACCCGGCCCGAGGGCCAGCGGAACCGACCGGAACGGCACCAGCGGGGCCGGCCCGGCCGGCTCCGCCGGCGGATACCAGCGGAGCACGAACTCCTTGTCCGCCGCCGACGGTGTGCCGGCCGGCCGCAGCCCCCCGCGGTACTGCTCCGGCTCCAGCACCAGCCCCGGCCCGATCGGCAACGTCATGACCGACTGCGGATCCCACACCGCGCCACCCGCCTCACCGGCGTCCAGCGCGCGCAGCACGTTCGTGTACGTCGTCTCCCGGCTCCAGTAGTTCGGCGGGCCCGCCAGCTCGGCGTACACGGCCTCGTCGTCCCAGTGGATCCCGGCGAACGGACTCTGGTGCTCGTGCACCATCCCGAGCGCATGCCCGATCTGGTGCAGCACCGCCCCTCGCTCCCCGGGCGGGGTCACGTCCCAGCCCAGGTTCATGGTGCGTTCCCCCCGGCCGACCGACAGCGCCTCCCGGCCCACCGCGGACCAGGAACCCCCGCCGGCCTGGAAGCCGATCCGCAGCTCCGCCTCGCCCCGGTCGCCGACCTCGGCGAAGGTGACGCCGATGCCGAGGTCCCGCCACTCGGCGAAGCACTCGCGGACCACGTCCCGCTGCTCCTTGCCGCCGGCCCACGGCACCCGGCGCAGCTCCCCAGTCCCGGGGACCGGGATCACCGAGGCGTCGGAGTCGGCGTCGAGGAAGCAGTAGTGCAGGACCGTGCTGTTGACCCACATCCGCCGCCCGGTGAGCAGGGCACCCAGCCGCCCGGCCGTCAGCCCCGGTCCGAAGGACGGGGCCGGCTGCCGCGGCAGCGAGCAGAGGCGTCGGGTCATGCGGCCAGCGTGCCCGGCCGCCGCGCCCGGCGCCTGAGTCGGCGGCTACTCAAGTCCCCCTGTATCAAATCCGAGTAGGCGGACTCCGGATGATGTGACGACTTACGAACCGGACGCGAGGACGCTGGAGCTGCCCTGGCCCTTCACCGGCCGGGACGACGAACTGGAGCTGGTGCGCGGCGCGACGGCCGCCGGCCGGCCCGGCATCGTGGTGACCGGGCCCGCCGGCCGCGGCAAGACCCGGCTGATCAGGGAGGCGGTCCGGGGCCTGGACCACGCCCTGGTCACCGGCACCCCCCAGGCCCGGCACCTGCCCTTCGCGGCGTTCGCCCACCTGCTGCCCGATCCGGTCTCGCCGCACCGCGCGGTGCGGATCCTGTCGGGCGTACGGCTGCTCGTGGTGGACGACGCCCATCTGCTGGACGAGGCCTCCGCCGCGCTGGTCCACCAGCTCGCCGCGCACGGCCGTACCCGGCTGGTCGTCGCCGCCACGGACGGCGTGCCCGCCCCGGGCGCGGTGTCCCGGCTGTGGACCGGGGAGCTGCTGCCCCGGCTGGAGCTGGCGCCGCTGTCCCGCGAGGACACCGCCCGGCTGCTGGCCGGTGCCGCGCTGGAACCGCTCACCGTGCGCCGCCTGCACCTCGGCTGCCGGGGCGATCTGCGGCTGCTGCGCGACCTCGTCGCCGCGCTCGGCGCGGCCGGGCGGCTGGTGGCGCTCCCCGGCACCGGCGAGCGGGCCTGGCGCGGAGCGCTGCCGGTCACCCCCGCGCTGCGGGAGCACCTGGCGGCGGCCCTGGAGCGGTCCGGCCCCGGCGAGCGCGAGACCCTCGAACGCCTCGCCTTCGCCGAGCCGTTGCCGCTGCCGCTGGACGGCCTCGACCTGGACGTCCTGGAACGGCTGGAGGCGGACGGCCTGGTCGAGGCCGCCGACGACGGCACCGTCACCCTCGCCAACCCCCTGCACGGCCCGGCCCTGCGCGCCACCACCGGGCCGCTCCGGGCCCGCCGGCTGTCCCGCGCGCCGGTCGCGCACGGCCCGGCCCTGGAGGTGGAACGGCGGCTGCTGGTACGGCGGATGGAGCAGCTGGACGTCCGTCCGGTGCCGGCGCCGGTGGGGGAGTGGCTGGTGGCGGAGGGCCGCCCGGTCCCGGCCGGGTACGCCGCCGTCCGCGCCCGGTTCGCCCGCCTGCGCGGGGAGCTGCGGGAGGCGGCGGCCTGGGCCCGGGAGGGGCTGCGGGAGGCCCCGAAGGACACCGGGTGCCGCATGGAACTGCGGCTGTCCGAAGGTCAGTTGAGCGAGTCCCGGGGTGACGACGTGTACGCCCGCTACGACGCCGTACGCCTCGGTGCGCCCGAGCGGGCCGCGGGGCGGCTGCCGACGGGCAGCGTGTTCGCCCGGCACGCCGAGGCGCTGGCCCGCGGGGACGCCGCCGCGCTGGAGCGGGTCGCCGAGGGGCTGGCGGAGCGGGGGTTCGCGCTGTTCGCGGCGGAGGCGTACGCACAGGCCGTACGGGTGCATCGCGATCCCCGGGCGGTGCGGCGGTCGCGCACCCGGGCGGTCGCGCTCGCCCGGTGCTGCCAGGGCGTGCGCACGCCGGCCCTGGACGGGCTGGTGCTCGGTGAACTCACCGCCCGGCAGCGGCAGATCGTGCGGCTGGCCGCGGAGGGGCTCAGCAACCGGGAGATCGCCGAGCGGCTGACGCTGTCGGTACGGACGGTGGGGAACCATCTCTACGGCGCGTACACCCGGCTCGGCACGGGGGACCGGGCGGCACTGGCCTGGCTGGTGGACACACCGGTGGGGGAGTCGGCGTAGGGCCACGGGCGTGCGGGGTGCTGGGCGCAGGATCCCGGGTGCGGGTGCGGGTGCGGGTGCGGGTGCGGGTGCGGGTGTGGTGGTGGTTGCTCGCGCAGTTCCCCGCGCCCCTGAAGGGCGCGGCCCTGGCTGAGACGGTGCGGCACACGGTGCCGAGGGCCGCCTAGTACTCCAGTCAGATTTCGTGTCCTGAGCTGGCTCTTTTTCGGTAGTGGCAGCGGCGGGCTGTGGCTTGGTGGCGTCTGCGCCAGTGGGACCAGTT
>NZ_JBHXVE010000019.1:102792-180669 GCF_042672505.1 Streptomyces sp. NPDC127190 | reverse complement strand
GGACTGCTGCTGCCCGACTGGGAGACCGGCGGGGCCCTGCTGATCACCGGCGAGGCCCGCACCCGACCACGATCCGCGCCACCCCGCCCCTTAGTCGACTCAGTCAGCCGACAGCACGAACGAAGCCCTCAGCTTGGCGAAGCCGGCCTTCTTCGCTTCCAGCAGGTACGTACCCGCCTTCGCCGAACCCCCGGAGGGCGTCGCACAGTGGGCCGCGCTCGCGCTCCGGTCCCACTTCACCGTGTAGGTGATGCTCTGGCCCGCCGCCACCCGGAACAGCAGACTCCCCGAGCCCTCGGGGCAGTCGGCCGACGACCAGAACGGGTCGCTCGCGTCCGCCGCCGTGATGGTCAACACCGCGCTCTTCGGCCCGAGATCGACCTTGCAGTCGGCCGACGAGCCGTTCTTCGCGGTGAGTTCGAAGGTCGGCGTCTGGTCCGGCGAGTAGGAGTTGTGCAGACTGCGCAGGCTCAACGAGACCGCACCGGCGGTGCAGTCGGGCAGGTCGGAGGAGGCCGGAAGCGCATCGCCCGTACCGACGGCGCCGGCGCCGGAGGAGCCGGAGGCCGAACCGCCGCCACCGGAACCGCTGCCGGAGCCACCGCCGGAACCGCCCGCGGAGCCCGCGGACGTACCGTCGGCCGGGCCGCCCGATCCACCGCCGCCGGAGCCGCTGTCCCCGCCGCTCGACTCGTCGCGTCCGCCCGGGTGTTGACTGATCGCGGGGCCGGACGAGGAGGGGCCGGGGGTGATGGTGTGCGCGGGATTCTTGCCGTTGGACGCGCCGTCGTCCTTCTTGCCGCCCCCGCCGCCACCGGCGGTGACCATCCACGCGATCAGCAGCGCCAGCACGGCGACCACCGACAGCATGACGGCCCTCCGACGCCAGTAGATGGAGGAGGGAAGCGGCCCGACCGGATTGCGCAGAGATCCCACGCGCAAACTGTACGAGAGATCGGCGCGCGTGCTTGCGACACCCGCCGCGGGAGTCACAACTTTTCCGGATCATCATCCCGGCAACTGCCGCTGCGGGCGCGGTTCTTCACTTCCGGGCACGCTCGGTGACCGCGCCGTCACGCATCATGTCCGCCGAGCCGTGGCAGGATCGGAAGGCCATGACTGAGAAGCTGCACGCCCCCGTGATCGCCTGGTTCGACGCCCACGCCCGCGACCTCCCCTGGCGCCGCCCGGATGCGGGCCCGTGGGGGGTGATGGTCAGCGAGTTCATGCTCCAGCAGACCCCCGTCAACCGGGTGCTGCCCGTCTACACGGAGTGGCTGGCCCGCTGGCCGCGCCCAGCCGACCTCGCGAAGGAGGCGCCGGGCGAGGCGGTGCGGGCCTGGGGCCGGCTCGGCTATCCGCGCCGCGCGCTGCGGCTGCACGGAGCCGCGGTCGCCATAACGGAACGGCACGGCGGCGACGTACCGACGGATCATGCGCAGCTGCTGGCGCTGCCCGGCATCGGCGAGTACACGGCGGCCGCGGTGGCGTCGTTCGCGTACGGCCAGCGGCACGCGGTGCTGGACACCAATGTGCGCCGGGTGCTGGCGCGGGCGGTGACGGGGGTGCAGTACCCGCCGAACGCGACCACGGCGGCCGAGCGGCGGCTGGCGCGCGAGCTGCTGCCGGAGGACGAGGCGACGGCGGCGCGCTGGGCCGCGGCCTCGATGGAGCTGGGCGCGCTGGTGTGCACGGCGAAGAACGAGGGCTGCCCGCGGTGTCCGATCGCCGCCCAGTGCGCCTGGCGGCTCGCGGGCAAGCCGGAGCACGACGGCCCGCCGCGGCGGGGGCAGACGTACGCCGGTACGGACCGGCAGGTGCGCGGGAAGCTGCTCGCCGTACTGCGCGAGGCGCACGCGCCGGTGCCGCAGGCGGTGCTGGACCGGGTGTGGCACGAGCCGGTGCAGCGGGCGCGCGCCCTCGACGGGCTGGTGACGGACGGTCTGGTGGAGCCGCTGGCGGGCGGTCTGTATCGGCTGCCGCTCAGCTGACACACAGCCAAGTCGGGGCCTGAAGGCCCTTGTTACGAAGCCATCCGGCCGACAAAGTGCCCGATAAAGGGACATAACAACCACCTCCTTTACCCCGTTCCGCTTTCCGTTACACAACCGACGGATAGCCGATTGCTAGCCGCAGGCTGGTGCGCACAGCGCCGTGACAACCGGTCCGTAACTTCTTCTCCGTGCCCGGCGGACCACCGGGCACGGGGACAAGCGGTACTTCAGGCGGATGCCGAAGTGAACG
Organism: Streptomyces sp. NPDC127190; assembly: GCF_042672505.1. Classification (NCBI taxonomy): domain Bacteria; kingdom Bacillati; phylum Actinomycetota; class Actinomycetes; order Kitasatosporales; family Streptomycetaceae; genus Streptomyces; species Streptomyces sp. NPDC127190. The sequence goes on along the minus strand of NZ_JBHXVE010000019.1, from coordinate 178,425 downwards.
GGGAACGGAGGCGGTTGATCATGGCGCAGGGCGAGGTGCTCGAATTCGAGGAGTACGTCCGTACCCGGCAGGACGCGCTGCTGCGCAGTGCACGCCGGCTGGTTCCGGACCCCGTCGACGCACAGGACCTGCTCCAGACGGCGCTCGTGCGGACGTACGGCCGCTGGGAGGGCATCGCCGACAAGCGGCTGGCCGACGCCTACCTCCGCCGCGTCATGATCAACACCCGTACCGAGTGGTGGCGTTCGCGCAAGCTGGAAGAGGTCCCGACCGAGCAGCTGCCGGACGCCTGCGTGGACGACGCCACCGAGCAGCACGCCGACCGGGCCCTGCTGATGGATGTCATGAAAGTTCTCGCTCCGAAGCAGCGGAGCGTCGTGGTGCTGCGACACTGGGAGCAGATGTCCACGGAGGAGACGGCCGCCGCCCTCGGCATGTCGGCCGGTACGGTCAAGAGCACGCTGCACCGGGCGCTCGCCCGGCTCCGCGAGGAGCTGGAGGCACGCGACCTGGACGCACGTGCGCTGGAGCGTGAGGAGCGGGAGCGTTGCGCGGCCTGACCGGGGCCGGGTCCGACGAGACCCTGGGCAATACTCAGGCGGTGATCGCGGTGGGGTCCGCGCTCGCCGCCCTCGGGCTTTTGGTCGCCGGGTGCGGCTCCGGTGGCACCGGCGCCCGGGACGAGGGCCCGGCACATGCGTCGGCGATGGCCGGAGCGGTCGCCTCCCCGGCGCCGAGCCCGTCCGATCGCTACCGGCGGGTGGACCCCGTGGCGCTGCTCAAGAGCGACCCCGCCGTCTCGGCGACGGTGAAGCGGGAGCTGAAGCCGTGCAGCGGTGACGAGTACCCGGTCGACGTCTCGTACGGCGATCTCACCGACGCCACCGTGGACGACGTCGTCATCAACGTGCTGACCTGCGCCGACGCGGTCGGTGTCGGGGCGTATGTGTACCGGGACACGCGCGGGACCTTCCGGAACGTCTTCAAGAACGAGGAGTCCCCGGTCTACGCCGAGATCGACCAGGGCGTGCTGTCGGTGACCAAGCAGTACTACGAGAAGGGCGACCCCATCTCGAGCCCGTCCGGAGAGTTCGTGATCCCGTATAAGTGGAGGGCGGGGCAGTTCGTCCAGGGCAAGATCACCCGCAACGAGTACAGCAAGTCGGCAGGCGAGGGCGCGACCCCCGCACCGGACAGCTGAACCGGCGGACAGCCCGGACACCCGGCACCCCGTTCACCACGGCACGCAGCGCACATCACGAGGACTGAGAGCACCGGATGGCAGACCAGACACACGTCCTGTTCGTCGAGGACGACGACGTCATCCGTGAGGCCACCCAGCTCGCCCTGGAGCGGGACGGCTTCGCGGTCACCGCCATGCCCGACGGACTGTCGGGCCTGGAGGCGTTCCGGGCCAACCGCCCCGACATCGCGCTGCTCGACGTCATGGTCCCGGGACTGGACGGCGTCAGCCTGTGCCGTCGTATCCGGGACGAGTCGACCGTGCCGGTGATCATGCTGTCGGCGCGTGCCGACTCCATCGACGTCGTCCTCGGCCTGGAGGCCGGCGCCGACGACTATGTGACCAAGCCGTTCGACGGCGCCGTACTGGTCGCCCGGATCCGTGCGGTGCTGCGCCGCTTCGGGCACGCCGGCGGCGCCGCGCAGCAGGACGACTCCGCCTCTTCGGTCAGCGGCTCCCCGCTGACCTTCGGCGACCTGGAGATCGACACCGAGGGCATGGAGGTGCGGCGCGCCGGGCAGCCGGTGGCGCTCACCCCGACCGAGATGCGGCTGCTGCTGGAGTTCTCCTCCGCGCCGGGCACCGTCCTCTCCCGCGACAAGCTGCTGGAGCGCGTGTGGGACTACGGGTGGGGCGGGGACACCCGGGTCGTCGACGTGCATGTGCAGCGGCTGCGCCAGAAGATCGGCCAGGACCGGATCGAGACGGTCCGCGGCTTCGGCTACAAGTTGAAGGCCTGAGTGTGGCGAAGATGCGGGGGCTCCTTCGGCGACCGGTGCGGCGCATGGAGCGCGCGGGCCTGCGGACCGGGCTCAAGTGGAAGCTCAGCGCGGCGATCGCGCTGGTGGCCGGGCTGGTCGCGATCACGCTGAGCCTGGTCGTGCACAACGCGGCCCGGGTCTCGATGCTGGACAACGCGCGCGACCTGGCCAACGAGCGGGTGCGGCTCGCCCTGGGCTACTACGAGCGGTACCGGCGGACGAACTTCCCCGACATAAAGATCGACGACCGCCGGCTGCCGGCGGCCCTGCGCGAGAAGGTCGCGGACGGCCGCCAGGTCAGTGACGTCTCCGACCACGGCGGTGGACCGCCGCAGATCTGGGCGGCCGTGCCCGCGCAGGACGGGCATGTGCTCTCCCTGCACAGCCAGTTCCCGAATCGTTCCGTCAATGTGCTGAACGACCTCGACCAGGCGCTGGTGATCGGCTCCGTCGCGGTCGTGCTGGGCGGCAGCGCGCTGGGCGTGCTGATAGGGGGCCAGTTCTCCGGGCGGCTGCGCAAGGCCGCGGCCGCCGCGCACCAGGTGGCCAAGGGCGAGATCGACGTACGGGTCCAGGAGGCCATCGGCGGGGTCGTACGGGACGAGACCGACGATCTGGCGCTCGCGGTGGACGCGATGGCGGACGCGCTGCGGCAGCGGCTGGAGGCGGAGCGCCGGGTCACCGCCGATATCGCGCACGAGCTGCGCACCCCGGTGACCGGGCTGCTGACGGCCGCCGAACTCCTGCCCCCCGGCCGTCCCACGGAACTGGTCCTGGACCGCGCCAAGGCCATGCGGACGCTGGTCGAGGACGTGCTGGAGGTCGCCCGGCTGGACGGCGCCTCCGAGCGGGCCGAGTTGCAGGACATCCTGCTGGGCGAGTTCGTGGCCCGCCGGGTGGCGGCGAAGGACCCGGACGTCACCGTGCGGGTGGTGCACGAGTCGGAGGTCACCACCGACCCGCGGCGGCTGGAGCGGGTGCTGTTCAACCTGCTCGCCAACGCCCGGCGGCACGGCCGTCCGCCGATCGAGGTGACCGTCGAGGGGCGGGTCATCCGGGTCCGCGACCACGGCCCCGGCTTCCCGGAGGAACTGCTCGCCGAGGGCCCGAGCCGCTTCCGCACCGGCAGCATGGACCGCGCCGGGCAGGGACACGGGCTGGGCCTGACCATCGCGGCCGGCCAGGCCAGGGTCCTCGGCGCCCGCCTCACCTTCCGCAACGTCCGCCCGGTCGGCGCCCCCGCGCACATCCCGTCCGAGGGCGCGGTAGCCGTCCTCTGGCTCCCGGAACACGCCCCGACCAACACGGGCAGCTACCAGATGCTGCCGGGCTGACCCGGCGCCCGGCCCCGTCTCAACCCACCAGAGAGTCGGCCAGCTTCCGGGCCGTGGCGTCGTCCAGGGGCCCGTGGCCCAGCAGGAAGCGGTACCAGAAGAAGCCGTAGAACTGGTCGACCAGAAGGTCCACGTCCCGGCTTGCGGGCAGTTCACCGCGCTCCCGGCCGCGCAGCAGCACCTCGCGTACGGCGGTCCGGCGCGACTCGGTGAACGTGGCGATCAGCTCCGCCAGGTGCGGGTCCCGGGCCGCCTCGCGGACGAGGGTGCGCAGCGCCGGTCCGGACGGTGACCGCTGCGCCGCCTCGAAGGTGGCCGCCGCCAACGCCCGCAGGTCCTCCCGCAGGTGCCCGGTGTCCGGCGTCGGCACGTCCTGTACGGCGCGCTCGTTCAGCGCCTCCAGCAGCACCGCCCCCTTCGACGGCCACCACCGGTACAGCGTCTGCTTGCCCACCCCGGCGGCCCGCGCGATCGTCTCCACCGTCACCGGTGCCCCGTCGGCGTCGGCGAGCAGCTCCAGCGCGGTGTCGAGGATGGCCCGGCGCGCCGCCTCGTTGCGCCGTCGCCCGGTGTGCGGGCGGGGCTCCCTCGGGTCCTGACTTTCCTGCACGTGTGTGTCCTCTCCGGCTTCCGGCGTTCCCGAACCCCCTTGACGAGACTACCGGTCTCGGTAACACTTTAACGAGACCGACGTTCTCGGCAACAGGCCGGGACCCGGTGCGGACACAGGGAGACCAGCCACTCATGAGCACCACTCACACTTCTGCGAACCCGATCGCCGGACAGCGCGTCGTCGTCATGGGCGGCAGCTCGGGTGTCGGCGAGGCAACCGCGGCCTTCTTCGCGGCGGACGGCGCCGAGGTGGTCATCACCGGCCGCGACCAGGACCGTCTCGACGGCGCGGCGGCCCGCCTCGGCGCGCACGGCAGCAAGGTCTCGGCCCACCGGCTGGACGCCGCCGACCGCGCCGCCGTGGACGCGTTCTTCGCCGACTTCGGCGCGGTGGACCATCTCGTCCTCGCGCTCAGCGGCAGCAAGGGCAGCGGCCCCTTCGCCGAACTGGACCTCACCGAGCTGGCGGCCGGTTTCGACGGCAAGTTCTGGCCGCATGTCCAGGTGCTCCAGGCCGCGCTGCCCGTGCTGCGCCGCGACGGCTCGGTGACCCTGGTGACCGCCGCCTCCGCCCGCGCCGCCCTGCCCGGCACCGCCGGCCTCGCCGCGATCAACGGCGCCCTGGAAGCGCTGGTCCCGCCGCTCGCCGTCGAGCTGGCCCCGCTGAGGATCAACGCCGTCTCGCCGGGCGTCATCGACACGCCCTGGTGGGACCGGGTGCCGGCCGACCAGCGCGAGGCCCTCTTCGACGGCCTGGCGGCGGTCACCCCGGTGGGCCGCGTCGGCCGCCCGGAGGACATCGCCCGCGCGATCCACATGTTCGCCGCGAACAGCTTCGTGACCGGGGTGGTACTGGAGGCAACAGGCGGCGCCACCTTGGCAACGGGCCGCTGACGGCACCCGAACAGCGGCGCCCTCAGGGGCGCGGGGCTGTGTCTGATATGCGGCTCCGCCGCGTGGGCGCGAGCAACCCACCACTCAGCCGCACCCGGCGACGGCGACCCACACCCCACCCCCTCCCCCACCCTCATCCCACCGGAAACAGAAGAAGACCCCGGGGCGGACACCCACCGGGGTCTTCAACTCAACGCAAGCTCAGCGCAAGCGCAGGCTCAGGCGCAGCCGAACCTCACACCGCCTCGATCACCTGCATCGGCGCCACATCCTCGCCATCCTCGCCGCCCTCCGCAGGACCCTGCTTCTGCGGGCCGCTGCCCTTGAGCGGCACCTCCTTCACGAACAGCGCCGCGACCAGCACCGTCACCGCGATCGCCGCACCCAGCAGGAACGCCGCGTGCGTACCGGAGGACACCGCGTGCTGGTACGCCTCCCGCACCAGCGGCGGCAGCTTCGCCAGGCTCTTCGCGTCCAGCGCGGCCGACTTCTCGGTCATGTGCCGCCCCACCGCACCGGCCCGCGTCGCCATCTCGTGCTGGACCCGGTTGTTGAACAGGGCGCCCATGATGGCCACACCGAAGGAGGAGCCGAGCGTACGGAACAGGGTGGTGGAGGAGGACGCGACGCCCATGTCCTTCATCTCGACGCTGTTCTGCGCCACCAGCATGGTGATCTGCATCAGGCAGCCCATGCCGAGACCGAGGACGGCCATGTAGAGGCCGGAGGTCAGCCGGGTCGTACCGGTGTCCATCAGCGACAGCAGGTACAGGCCGACGATCATCAGCGCACCACCGACGATCGGGAAGGCCTTGTAGCGCCCGCTGTTGGTGGTGACCCGCCCGGCGACGATCGAGGTCACCAGCATCGCGCCGAGCATCGGCAGGAGCAGCAGACCCGAGTTGGTCGCCGAAGCACCCTGCACGGACTGCTGGTACAGCGGCAGGTAGAGGGTCGCGCCGAACATCACGAAGCCGGTGACGAAGCCGATGAACGACATCAGGCTGAAGTTGCGGCTCTTGAAGATGTGCAGCGGGAGCACCGGCTCGGCGGCGTGCATCTGCCAGATCACGAACCCGATGAGCGCGACCACGCCGAGGGCGATCAGCTCCATGATCCGCGCCGACGTCCAGGCGTACTCGCTGCCGCCCCAGGTGGTGACCAGGACGATCGAGGTGATGCCGACGGTCAGCAGCAGGACGCCGAAGTAGTCGATGCCCGCCTTGGCCCGCTTCTTCGGCAGGTGCAGCACGGCGGTGACCAGCGCGAGCGCGACCGCGCCGAGCGGCAGGTTGATGTAGAAGGCCCAGCGCCAGCCCCAGTTGTCGGTGATGGTGCCGCCGACCAGCGGGCCGCCGATCATCGCCAGCGCCATGACGCCGGCCATCATGCCCTGGTATTTGCCCCGCTCACGCGGCGGGATGAGGTCGCCGATGATCGCCATGACGCCGACCATCAGACCGCCGGCACCGAGGCCCTGCACGGCCCGGAAACCGATCAGCTGGCCCATGTCCTGGGCCATACCGCTCAGCGCCGATCCGATCAGGAAGATCACGATCGAGCTGAGGAAGGCGCCCTTGCGCCCGTACATGTCGCCGACCTTGCCCCAGATCGGGGTGCAGGCGGCGGTGGCCAGGGTGTAGCCGGTGACCACCCAGGACAGGTGCTCCAGGCCACCCAGCTCGCCGACGATCGTGGGCATGGCCGTACCCACGATCATGTTGTCCAGCATGGCGAGCATCATCGCGATCATGAGCGCGAGCAGCACCACGCGCACACTTCTGGGCTGTTTGCCCTCGGGGACGCTTTCTACCGTGTCCGCCATCGTTCTTCCCACTCCCCCTGCGGCTTCTACTTACTTGCCGCCCGGCTAGTTCACTACACTGGGAAGGTAGCCCTGTCACTAGCCGGGCGTCAAGTAAGTTTCGGCGGGAGCGCGAGGAGTACGAGGATGGGCGTCACCATGGACGGCACCAAGCAGCAGCGCCGCGGCAACACCCGCCAGCGCATCCAGGACGTGGCGCTCGAACTCTTCGCGGAGCAGGGCTACGAGAAGACCTCTCTGCGCGAGATCGCCGAGCACCTCGACGTCACGAAGGCGGCCCTGTACTACCACTTCAAGACGAAGGAAGAGATCATCGTCAGCCTCTTCGAGGATCTGACGAAACCGATCGAGGATCTCATCGCGTGGGCCCGCAGCCAGCCACGCACGCTGGAGACCAAGCACGAGATCATCCGTCGCTACAGCGAGACCCTGGTCGGCGCCGAACCGCTCTTCCGCTTCATGCAGGAGAACCAGGCGACGGTACGGGAACTGCGCATCGGCGAGACCTTCAAGGACCGGATGCGCGACCTGCGGGACATCTTCGCGGATCCGGACGCGCCCCTGGTCGAGCAGGTCCGCTGCGTCAGCGCGATCTTCACGCTGCACGCCGGCATGTTCCTGATGCAGGACCTGGTGGGCAACCCCGAGACCCGGCGCCAGGCGGTCCTGGAGGTCTCCCTGGACCTGGTGACCCAGGCGCACGAGGGCACCCGCAAGCCCGACGAGCCCCACCAGTACGGCGACCAGCCCGACCAGCACAGCGACCAGCACGACCGGCAGAACGACTGACGAGGGAACGGCCATGAACCACGCCCAGTTCAGCGCCCTCGGGCGGGCTCTGCGGGTGCTCGGGGAGCACGGGGAGGCCCTGACCCCCACCACCCCGGACGACCGGCTGCGCGAGCTGCGCGCCGATCTGCGGCGCGCGCTCGACCTGCTGGACGACGGCATCGGCGGCAGCGCGCCCAGCACCCGGTGCCCCGAGCATCCGCAGGGCCCGGTGGACGAGAGCGCCCCGGACCTGTGCCTGCTCTGCGAGACCCGGCGCCGGGCCGCCCGGCGCGCGGAGTACCAGGGCGGACGCCCCGGTCCCGCGCCCGTGCCCACCGCGCCCTCCCGGTACGGCGTCCGGGACGACCGCCCGCAGCCCCAGCAGCGCTGGCTGCCGGAGCTGTGGAACGGCCAGGAGTGGCAGCTGTGCGGAACCCCGCGCCGGGACCGGCAGGAGGCCGAGGCCTATCTCGCCGCCCAGCGGCGCTCCTCCCGGCCCGCGATGGCGTACCGGCTGGTGCACGAGTTCACCGACTACGAGGTGCTGCGGGTCTGGGGCACCCCCGTCCGGGTGGACATCGAACCCATGGGCAACCTCTGACCCCCCGGTCGATCGCCGATGGGCAACCTCTGACCCGCGCGGCCGATCACCGCTAACCGATCAGGGGCAGCGGCGGGAACTCGTACCCCTCCCAGATGCGCCGGCTCGCCTCCTCCGGGTACGGCGCCACCTTCGGCTCCGCGTCCAGGATCTGTACGAGGCGGGACTCGGAGTCGTACTCCGGCCAGCCGGGGTCACCCGTGCGAGCGAATCCGGTCCAGGCGCGGCGCATGAAGGCGCCGAGCCGCTCCGCCTCCGGGGTCGGCACGCCGTCGGGGAACAGCAGGCCGCCGAGGTCCGCTGCGAAGGTGCCGAACAGCAGCGGGACGTCCAGGCCGTGGCAGGCGCCGAGGATGCCGCCGTTGCCTGGGGCCGCCCAGGTCAGCTCGTAGACATGTGCCCGGCCGCCGCCCGCCCGGTGGGCCTCGGCCAGCCGCAGGCTCGGCATCGCGAACAGCCAGTCCGTCTCGACGCGTTCGAAGAGTTCCCCGGCCGAGGCACCGGGGAAGGCCTCCCGGTACGTCGCTTCCCCGCCCGGCGCGTAGAGCCGCAGGGTCTGCGCCGCCTGCTCCTCGGTGATCGTGCCGAGGCGCCCGGCGAGGAACTGGAACAGCCGGAACTCGTCGCGGTTGTGGCCGACCAGCAGCTCGATCTCGCGCGCCGCGCCGGAGGCGAGCGCCTGCCAGGGCCCGGCGGGCAGGATGTCACCGTCGACGACCGGGCCGAAGGGGGTGGCCGTGGGCGCCGCCTGGCCCCAACGGTCGGTGTACTCGGTCATTTTGGCGCTCAGCGCCGGTCCGGCGTCGGTGAGCTGCCGGGGGTCGGTCGCGGCCAGGTCGGCCACCGTGGGCCGGTGCCCGGCCTCCGCCGCCAGGGCGGCCGCGATGTCCCGGGCGAGATCGACCGAGAAGAAGGGGCCGGGAACGCTCTGGGCGACCGCCCGGCGGAACAGGCCGCGCGCCCGCTCCATCACCATCAGGGCGGCGATGGAGCCCGCACCGGCCGACTCGCCGGCCACGGTGACCTGGGACGGGTCTCCGCCGAAGGCCGCGATGTTCTCCTGGACCCACTCCAGGGCCGCGATCTGGTCCAGCAGTCCACGGTTGGCCGGGGCGCCCTCCCAGAGCGCGAAACCCTCCATGCCGACGCGGTAGTTGAGGGTGACGAGCACCGCGTCGCCCTCGCGGGCTATGTGCTGGGCGTCGTAACCGGCCTGCCCGCCGTGGCCCACCCGGTAGGCCCCGCCGTGGATCCAGACCACGACCGGGCGGGCCGCCTGCGGGTCCGGGTCGGGCGTCCACACGTTCAGGGTCAGCCAGTCGTCGCCGAGGCCTGCGGACTGGTCCGCGCGGCTGATGATGCCCGGCTCCTGCGGGGGCGGCGGCCCGAAGGCGACGGCCGCTCGCACCCCGTCCCAGGGCCGGGCGGGCCGGGGCGCCTGGAACCGTGCCTCGCCGACCGGCGGCGCGGCGAACGGGATGCCCCGGAACACCGACAGTCCCTGCTCGCGCAGTCCGCGCACCGCACCGGCGGCGGTACGCACCACGGGCCCGTCGATGTCCGGGGCCGGTGACTCGCTCGTCGTCATGCTCGCTCCTCACGTCTCCTCCGAGGAACGCACGGCGACGATCACAAGTGCCCGGCAGGCACGGCCGGTTGGACGGTCAGCTGAGCGACTGGAGCGCGGCCGCGTCGTACGGCTTCAGCTCGTCGTAGCGGTCGGCGAGCACCTTGGCCGCCCACTCCGGGTCCTGGAGCAGCGCACGGCCGACGGCGACCATGTCGAACTCCTCGGCCTCCAGCCGGTCGAGCAGGTTGTCGATGCCCTTGACCGGGGAGCCCTCGCCCTGGAAGGCGTTGATGAAGTCGCCGTCGAGGCCGACCGAGCCGACGGTGATGACCTGCTTGCCGGTGAGCTTCTTGGTCCAGCCGGCCAGGTTCAGATCCGAGCCGTCGAACTCCGGCAGCCAGTAGCGGCGGGTGGAGGCGTGGAAGACGTCGACACCGGCGTCCGCCAGCGGGGCCAGGATGGACTCCAGCTCCTGCGGGGTCTCGGCGAGCCGGGCGTCGTAGGCCTCCTGCTTCCACTGCGAGTAGCGGAAGATGATCGGGAAGTCCGGGGAGACGGCGGCGCGGACCGCCGCCACGATCTCCGCCGAGAACTTGGTGCGCGCGACCGGGTCGCCGCCGTAGGCGTCGGTACGGCGGTTGGTGCCCGCCCACAGGAACTGGTCGAGCAGGTAGCCGTGGGCGCCGTGCAGCTCCACGCCGTCGAAGCCGATGCGCTGGGCGTCGGCGGCGGCCTGGGCGAAGGCCTCGATCACGGCGTCGATGTCGGCCTGGGTCATCTCCTTGGCGTCGGCGGTGCCGTCGATGCGCAGACCGGAGGGGCCGATGGAGGGGGCGTCCGGGTAGGGGTTCTGACCCTGGTTGCGGACGGTTCCGATGTGCCACAGCTGCGGGACGATGGTGCCGCCCGCCTTGTGCACGTCCTCGGCGACCTGCGCCCAGCCCGCCAGCTGCTCCTCGCCGTGGAAGCGGGGGATGCGGTTGCTCTGGCCCGCCGACTCGTGGCCCACGTAGGTGCCCTCGGTGACGATCAGACCGACACCGGCGGCCGCGCGGCGGGCGTAGTACGAGCGGACGTCCTCACCCGGGATGCCGCCCGGGGAGAACATGCGGGTCATGGGGGCCATCACGATCCGGTTCGGAACGGTGAGGCCGTTCAGCTCGATCGGACGCGAGAGGATCTTGGCCGCGCGGGAGGCGGAGGGCGTGACGGTCACTGGGGGGCTCCAGGTGAAGTGACTCTACCGAGTGGTATGTGCATGCGCATTGTTGCACCACCTGAATCAACGATTCACCCGTCACCCCGCATTCCGCAACCGCCTTCGCCCACCGGTGACCCGGAACACACTCATCCGGCGTTCGGCGCCCACAGCCGGGCGTCCCGGTTCAGCCGCCGCACCCGCTCCCGCAACACCGCCTCCGGCGCGGCGGCCCCGAGGAACTCGGGCGGACAGTCCCACTCCCGGCCCCCGCCGACGGGCCGCAACTGCACCCGCCCGCCAACCCGCCCCATGACCTCCCCGACCCGCCCGTCCCGCACGTCCGTGGCATACCTGGGGCCGCCGCTCACGCCCCGGCCCCCTTCCGCAGGGCGGCCGCGAGCTTCGAGGCGACCCCGATGTTGCACCGGCCGAGATCGACCAGGGCGTACGGATGCCCATGCAGTCCGGACACGGGGTCGACCCTCAGCGACGGCAGGATGATCCCGACCTCGTGCAGCGCCGCCCGCAACCGCTCCACCGCTTCATCCACATTCCGAGCGGGCCTCTCCTCGGCCGCAGTCTCCTTGGCTTCCATTGCTCCAATTCCTCCACGCTGTGTTGGTGATTCGCGACACAGCGTGGCAAGGGCGGCTCTAACCTGGCCAGAGACGGCGTCCCAACAATCTCTGCTGTCAGACCGGGGAGTTGCCATGGCAGGACCGAAGGACCTCGACCCGTCGTCGTCACCGCGCGCGCTGCTGGGGGCGGAGTTACGACACGCCCGTGAGCGCAAGGGACTGAGCCAGGCCCAGTTAGGCCAACTGCTCTTCGTGAGCGGGTCGTACATCGGCCAGCTGGAGGCAGGCACGCGGCGCATGCAGCCGGATTTCGCGCGGATGCTGGATGAGGTCCTGGACACGAACGGCTTCTTCGCTCGGAACTGCGGAGCAGCGGCGAAGTCCAGATACCAGGATCACTTCGCGGAGGCGGCGGAGCTGGAAACCCAGGCCACGGCCATCAGGCAATACACCCCGCTCCTGATCCCCGGACTGCTTCAGACGTCCGCGTACGCACGAGCCGTGAACCGCGCGTACGACCCGACGGCGTCGGACGAGATCGTAGAGAAGTGGGTGGACAACCGGATGGCGCGGACCCGCCTGCTCGACAACCCAACAACCCCTCTGTTGTGGGTGGTGCTTGATGAGGCGGCCTTGCGCCGGGAGGCGGGCGACCAAGCGGTGATGGCCGGAGCCCTGCGCCACATTGCCGGCCTGGCCAGGCGGAACCGGGTCATCGTGCAGGTGTTGCCACTCAGCGCGGGAGCACACGCGGCGATGGAAGGCGCTTTGAAGCTGATGGAATTCGCTGACGCTCCGCCGCTGGCCTACCTGGAAGGAGTGCACACCGGACGGCTGGAGGACGACCCGGCCACGGTCGCCCAACTGAGGTTCGTGTTCGATCTCCTCGTGTCCTCCGCGCTCTCGCGAGAGAAGTCCCTGGCCCTGGTGGAGGCGTTGGCGGAGGATTACGCCCATGAGGACCATCCCTGACCTGAGCACGGCCGTATGGCGCAAGTCCAGCTACAGCGGCAATGCGGACAACTGCCTGGAAGTCGCCCCCGACTTCCCCGCCCTCGTCCCGGTCCGCGACTCGAAGACCGCCCCCCTCGGCCCGAAGCTCGTGTTCCGGGCCGAGGCCTGGTCCGCGTTCGTCGATCACCTCAAGCCTCCCCGGAACTGAAAACGCCCCCTTGACGGCCCCTCCCGCCTTCGGGAGCGTCAGGCGCAAGAAACCGCAACCGCTTGGCGTAGGAGGGGACCATGAACCTAGAGTTCGTCGGAATCGACCCCAACACACAGGGCGGCGGCTCGCCGACGGTCTGGGTCGAGGAGGAGACAGCGGACCTGGTGCTTCAGGGCGTCAAGGCCGAAGAGGCATTGCAGGCACTCATCAGCGGCACGGAGTGGGTCACCGGTCACGACAAGGGCATTCCCGCCCACGAGACGGTGATCCGCATCCCCGCCCGGATGGTGCCGATCTTGAGGGAGGCGTGCGATGTCGCCGAGCGACGTGCCGGACTTCGCTGAACTGCTGCGGTCCGCCCGGCACTCCGCCGTGCACCTGGAGATGCGCGACGTCTACGCCGTCGGTGACGAGGCCGAAGACTTCGCCGAGTTCTGCCGTACGGGAGTCCACCCGGACAACGACCCGGAGTCCGCCGACTGGTCGGGCTGGGTGCCGCTGGTACGGGAGACGGTCGCCCGGGGTGTCGTGATGCGGCGTGCCCGGATCGTCTCCGAGCCGGTGACCGACTACATCCGCTTCGAGCACGCGGGCACGGTCGTGAACGTGGCGGCGGGGGAGCTGGTCCGCTGGCTCCCCCGGCGCATGGCCTCGGACATCGCACTGCCCGGAAATGATCTCTGGCTGATCGACGGCCGCCGGGTGATGTTCCACTGGTTCACCGGAGACGGCGACTGGGCGGGACACGAGTTCACCGAGGAACCCGGCGTCGTGAAGATGGTCGCCGACGCGTTCGAGACCGTGTGGGAGCGCGCCATCCCGCACGAGAAGTACACCGTCTGACCCGCAGCGCCCGCCATGCCCGCATCACCGTCATCGAGCGCCCAGGCGGCCCGCGAAGCGCTCGCGGTACGCCTGGTGCACCTACGCAAGGACGCCGGCCTCAGCGGAAAGGAACTCTCCGCCCGCTGCGGCTGGCACCCTGCGAAGACCACCCGCATCCAAAAGGGTGAGACCGCGCCCTCGGACGCGGATATCCGCGCCTGGTGCGCCGCCTGCGGGGCCGAAGACCAGGTGGCCGACCTCATCGCCACCGCTCGCGCGGTCGACTCGATGTACGTGGAGTGGCGAAGGCTCCAGCGCGACGGCATGCGCAAGGTCCAGGAGGACTTCTATCGCCTCCATGAACAGGCACAGCTGTGCCGCGTCTACGTCTCCAACGTCGTCCCCGGGTTTTTTCAGACCCCCGCGTACGCGACGGCGCTGATGGAGACCATCACCGACTTCCAGGGCACTCCCAACGACGTCTCCGAGGCGGTCGCCGCCCGCGTCGCCCGCTCCCGCTTCCTGTACGAGGGCGGCCATCGCTTCGTCGTCCTGATGGAGGAGTGCGTCCTGCGCTACCGCATCGGTGACGTGGAGACGATGGCCGCTCAGCTGCGGCACCTTCTGGACGTCATGTCGCTGCCGTCCGTCTCTCTCGGGATCATTCCATCCACTGCCCAGCGCGCCATGTGGCCGCTGGAGGCGTTCTACCTCTACGGCGACGCGCACGTGGTGGTGGAGACCCTGACGGCGGAGGTCAACGTCCGGCAGCCTCGCGAGGTCGCCGACTACGCGAGGGCGTTCCGCACCCTTCGCCACATGGCCGTCTACGGCGACCATGCCCGCCTTCTCATCAACCGCGCCGTGACGGTCCTGAGTTGACGACGACAGGGCCGCAGATCCGCAATTAGGCGCAATTTCCTGGCAGTAGAACGCGGGCCCTTCCTACGCTCGTCGCAGTCGCCGGGAACTTACCCAGGCCCCTCCCGGAGGGGAGACCCCCGCATGCCGAAACAGCCCCCGCCCCCGCCCCCGCCTCCGGCGCCGAGGCCGTCCGGCCCCCGGCCGGCGGACCGGTAGACCGACGGACCGATGGACCAGCAACCGACACGACCTGAAGGAGGACCACCATGGGCAAGCACGGAGACGGCAAGGGCGGTTCGGACGGTGACAAGAAGCAGTCGCCGAAGGAGTCGGACGGCCAGTGGAACAAGCCGATCCCGCCCAAGAAGTGAGGGGCGCGTGACCTCGCAGCAGCGGCTCGTAGAGATCCTGACCAACAAGGGAACCCTGCCGGAAGACTGGCGCAAGGCGGTCGCCGCCGTGGACCGGGGCCTGTTCCTGCCCGAGGTGTTCGAGGGCGTCTCCAAGGCCACCGACCCCGTCCGGTGGGCGCGCAGGGCGTACGGGGACGTCCCTGTCGTCACCCAGACCGACGACGGCGAGCAGGACGGCCCGGGTACGCCCACCTCGTCCAGCTCCATGCCGTCGATCATGTTGGAGATGCTGTCGCTCCTCGACGTCCGCGACGGCCACCGCGTCGGGGAGGTGGGCGCAGGTACCGGCCTGAACGCGGCCTGGCTGGCCCATCGGCTGGGCGTGGAGAACGTGGTCACCATCGAGTACGACCCGGTGGTCGCGGAACAGGCCCGCGCCAACCTCAAGGCGGCCGGCCTGCCCGTCACGGTGATCACGGGCGACGGCATGGCCGGCTTCCCGGAGCATGCACCCCTGGACCGCGTCATCTGCACCTGCACGGTGCGCGAAGTGCCGTACGCGTGGGTCGAGCAGGCACCCGGCGGCCGGATCGTCACGCCGTGGGGCGGCTCCTTCCATTCCTACTCGTTCGTCACCCTGGACGTGGGAGGAGACGGGGTCGCGTCGGGCCGCTTCTCGGGATACCCCGCCTTCATGTGGGCGCGCGGCCACCGAGGGCGTACGGCGGCCATCGCGGACGTCTACCACGACGAGCAGGGCGAGAAGTCCGCGACCCGGCTCGACCCCCGGCACATCGACGGCGACGCGGATGCGCTGTTCGCCGTAGGGACCCGTGTCCGCGACGCCTTCCCCCGGCTCCACCACGCCGACGACGGCTCCGACGAGGCCACCTTCTGGATTCTCGCGGACGACCGGACGTCATGGGCCACCGTGGAGTACGTCCCCGGCCACGAGACGTACGAGGTCGAGCAGTACGGCCCTCGCCGTCTGTGGGACGAGGTGGAGACCGCCTACCGGTGGTGGGAGGAGCAGGGCCGCCCACCACGCGACCACTTCGGCCTCACCGTCACCCCGGACGGTCAGCAGGTGTGGTTGGACCAGCCCGACCATGTCGTCACCACCGGCACCCCCGAAGCTCAAGCCGCCAGCTTCGAGCCCTCTTTGCAGGGAACGGGTGGTGGGTTCAACCCACCCACCCTGAGAGTTGACTTGTCGCGACCGAGTTGCGACGGACAGTCACGAGGCTCTAGCGTGCCCGCATAACGAACAGCCCCCGCCCAGTGCTCACAACACCGGCGGGGGCCTGACCAACGAGATCGGAAGAAGGCGATCCCGTGGCTTACGCCAAGCTTAATCCTGCCCACCTGCCCGCGCACGAGACCCCCCACCCGATGGCCAATCCGGGATACGGCAAACGAACCGCACCGGACCAACTCGGCCGCACCCAGCACGACTTCTCGCACCTCCCGCCCCGCGAGGCGGCCATCGCCGCGTACGTCGACCGGCTTCCCGAGGGCGCCGACATCTCGGTGAAGACACTGGCCAAGCAGCTGCCGTACGGACAGTGCGCACTGCGTACCGCGCTCAACCGCATCCAGGCGGCGGGGCACTTGAGGCGGGGCCGGGAGCGGCTGGAGTCCGACAGCGGTGGCTCCCGCTGGATCACCCGATCGTGGTGGTCCCGTACCGCGCGGGACGACGGCTGGTGGGCGGCGTTCACGCGGGGCGACGTACCGGAGCCGGACCCGGACCCTCCGGGGGAGCGCCCGCGCCCCACCCGCTCCCGCGCCCACATCCTCCTGGCCGCCCTGGGTCGTACGGCCCCGGCCCTCTCCCTCTCCGCCGCCGACTGCGCCGCGCTGGCCCCGCTGGCGGAGGAGTGGTTCAGGCGCGGCGCCACCGAGGAGGCGCTGCTGACCGCGCTGACCGCAGGCCTGCCGACACCGGTGCACAGCCCGGCCGCCCTGGTCCGCCGCCGCCTGGTCGACAAGGTCCCGCCCGAGCCGCCACCGGCCCCGCACCACCCGCCCCGCCGGCTGCTGGAGTGCACGGAGTGCGGGGTGCCGGGGCGTCCGGAAGCACTACCGGGGGGCGTGTGCGCGGGCTGCCGCGACGAACGCGCCCCCGCACACCGCCGTACGCCCCCGCCCGCCCCCGATGTCCGCAGCCGCGCGGCGTCGATCCGCGCGGCGATGTCCCTGCGCCGCAGCGAAAGGACACCCACCGACACGCCCTTACTGTGAGGACATGGCAGACGATCAGCACCACGTGGACGTGGACGACGACGTCGAGATCCCGGTCCCCGCCGCCGGCGAGACCTGGACGATCGGCGCGGTCATCCTCAACCAGGACGGCAGGGCCTTCGCTCAGAAGCGCAGCCCCCACAGGCGGCTCTTCCCCGACTGCTGGGACATCGTCGGCGGCCACGTCGAGCCCGGCGAATCACTCCTGGACACGCTCGCCCGTGAGGTCCAAGAAGAGACCGGCTGGCGCCTGCGCCGAGTGCGACGGCTGCTCGGAATCACCACCTGGACCGGCGACGACGGGAACGGAACGCGGCACGAGGCCGACTACCTTGTCGAGGTCGACGGCGACCTGGAGCACCCCGCCCTGGAATGGTCCAAGCACACCGCTTGCGGCTGGTTCGGCCCCAACGACCTCTCCCGCCTCAAGGAGAACCGAGCCCCCGGCGAGTACCTCATCCACGACCTCATCGCCGCGGCCCTGCAAAATCGCCCGGACGGGCTCTAGCTGTCGGGCACGAAGACGCTGAGCCGGTAGGTGGTGGGCTGGACCAGGCGTCCGCAGAAGGTGTCCATCCGCACCGCCGACCAGTCCAACTGCTCGTCGGACGCACGCAGTCGGCGGACGTAGGACCGCCATTCCGTCTCGTCCTGCGTCTGGAAGAGCACCTCCCAGTGCCCCGCCTCGGGCGCGAAGCGCGCAGCAGCCCGCTCCGCCTCAGCCCGCCGCTGCCGCTCCCTCTGCTGCTTCCTCTTCCGCTGCCCCGGCACCGCCCCAGCATCGACGGAACAGGGCAGCGAGACAACGGGATTACCGCTCGGAGCGGACCAGCCCGGTCAGTTCACCGTCAGCACCAGCTTGCCCGTCGTGCGGCCCGTGTCGCCCAGGGTGTGGGCCTTTGCCGCGTCCGCCAGTTCGAAGGTGGCCGCGATCTCGGGGCGCAGGCCGCCCTCGGCGGCGAGGTGGGCGATGGCCTTCATGCCGGTGTGGTCGTGCTGGACCAGCATGACCTCCGCGCGGACGCCGAGCCGGGTCGCCTCCTGGAGGAGCGCCGGGATGGCGTCGTCCAGGCGGAGGGAGACCAGGATGCCGCCCGGGCGCAGGCTGCGCAGGGAGTGGAAGGCGTGGTCGTTGCCCTGGGCGTCGAGGACGATGTCGGCGTCGCGGACGGCCTCGGCGGGGTCCGTGGTGCGGTAGTCGACGACCTCGTCGGCGCCCAGCGCGCGGACGAAGTCGTGCTTGGGGGCGCTCGCGGTACCGATGACGTACGCGCCGTGCGCCTTGGCGATCTGGACGGCGAGGTGGCCGACGCCCCCGGCGGCCGCGTGGATCAGCACCCGCTGTCCGGCTTCGAGGTGCGCGGTGTCGATCAGTGCCTGCCAGGCGGTGAGCGCGGCGAGCGGCAGGGCGCCGGCCTGGACGTGGTCCAGCTCGGCCGGCTTGGGCGCGAAGGCGCGGGCGGGGCCGGTGACGTACTCGGCGTGCGAGCCCGCCCCGTAGGGGTACGGCAGCATGCCGAAGACCTCGTCGCCCGGCTTGAAGAGGGTGACGCCGGGACCGGTCGCCGCGACCTCGCCGGAGACGTCCCAGCCGAGGACGAACGGCGGCTCGCCGAGGAACAGCCCGGGCACGCTGCTGTGCTTCCAGTCGGTGGGGTTGACCCCGGCGGCGCGCACCCGGACGAGGATCTCCCCGGGGCCGGGCGTCGGCCGGGGCAGCCGGACCTCCTTGAGCACCTCGGGGCCGCCGATGACGTCCTGGCTGATCGCACGCATGGTGGTGATGTCGTTCATGCGGCCCAGTCTGCGGCGGACGGACACCTCGGCAGGAGTGGCAGGAATGACAACTATCGATAGGATCGTGCCATGTCACCGTCGCCGTCCCCATCTGCTGCCCATCGTGTCGTCGTGCTTGCGCTGGACGGGGTCTATCCGTTCGAACTCGGGATCCCGCAGCGCGTCTTCGGCACCGCGGAAGGCCGCTACGAGGTGGTGACCTGCACGGCCGACGGCCGACCGGTGCGGACGTCTGCGGACTTCCGGATCACTCCCGACCACGGGCCGGACGCCCTGGCCACCGCGGACACGGTGGTCGTCCCGCCGTACACCTCGGCACCCGACACGGTGCGGCTGCCGGACGCCGTCGCGGACGCGCTCGCTCTGGTCCCGGCCGGGGCGCGGATCGTGTCCATCTGCACCGGCGCCTTCACGCTCGCCGCGGCCGGGCTGCTCGACGGCCGTACGGCGACCACCCACTGGCGGCTGGCGGACCGCTTCCGCGCGGCGTTTCCCCAGGTGAACCTGGACGCAGACGTGCTGTTCATCGACGACGGCGACATCCTCACCTCGGCCGGGGCCGCGTCCGGTGTGGATGTGTGCCTGCACCTCGTCCGCAAGGACCACGGCAGCGAGGTGGCGAACCGGGTCGCGCGGCGGTGCGTGGTGCCGCCGTGGCGGGACGGCGGGCAGGCGCAGTACATCGAACAGCCGGTGCCGGAGCCGTCCGCGGCCGGAACCGCGGCGACCCGCGAGTGGGCGCTGCGGCGGCTGGACGAGCCGCTGACGCTGGCCGACCTCGCCGGGCACGCCCGGATGAGCCTGCGGACGTTCGCCCGCCGGTTCCAGGACGAGGTGGGGATGAGCCCGGGGCGGTGGCTGATCCAGCAGCGGGTGCTGCGGGCGCGGGAACTGCTGGAGTCCAGCGACCTGCCCGTCGAGCAGATCGCCGGGAAGGCCGGGTTCGGGACGCCCGCCTCGCTGCGGCAGCATCTGCACGCCGCGATCGGGGTGTCGCCGCAGGCGTACCGCCGTACCTTCCGGGCCGCGGCCGGTTGTTGAGCGGGGGCGGCCCGGGGGAACGCCCGAGGGCGGTACCCCCGGCCGGGAAGCCGGTGGTACCGCCCTCGGAGAAGGACAGATGATCCGCGGGGGATCAGAAGTCCATGTCACCGCCCGGCATGCCGCCGCCGGCCGGCGCAGCGGCCTTCTCCGGCTTGTCGGCGATGACGGCCTCGGTGGTGAGGAACAGCGCGGCGATGGAGGCGGCGTTCTGGAGCGCGGAACGGGTCACCTTCGCCGGGTCGATGATGCCCTCGGCGACCAGGTCGACGTACTCGCCGGTCGCGGCGTTCAGGCCGTGGCCCGGGGTCAGGTTGCGCACCTTCTCCACCACGACACCGCCCTCGAGGCCGGCGTTGACGGCGATCTGCTTCAGCGGGGCCTCGAGCGCGATGCGCACGGCGTTGGCGCCGGTCGCCTCGTCACCCTCGAGCTCCAGCTTCTCGAAGACCTGGGAGGCCTGGAGCAGGGCCACGCCACCACCGGCGACGATGCCCTCCTCGACGGCGGCCTTCGCGTTGCGGACGGCGTCCTCGATGCGGTGCTTGCGCTCCTTGAGCTCCACCTCGGTGGCGGCACCGGCCTTGATGACGGCCACGCCGCCCGCGAGCTTGGCCAGGCGCTCCTGGAGCTTCTCGCGGTCGTAGTCCGAGTCGCTGTTCTCGATCTCGGCGCGGATCTGGTTCACGCGGCCCGCGACCTGCTCGCTGGCGCCGGCACCGTCGACGATCGTGGTCTCGTCCTTGGTGATGACGACCTTGCGGGCCTTGCCCAGCAGGTCCAGCGTGGCGTTCTCCAGCTTGAGGCCGACCTCCTCGGAGATGACCTCGCCGCCCGTGAGGATGGCGATGTCGCCGAGCATGGCCTTGCGGCGGTCGCCGAAGCCCGGGGCCTTGACGGCGACGGACTTGAAGGTGCCGCGGATCTTGTTGACGACCAGGGTCGACAGGGCCTCGCCCTCGACGTCCTCGGCGATGATCAGCAGCGGCTTGCCCGACTGCATGACCTTCTCCAGGAGCGGGAGCAGGTCCTTGACCGAGGAGATCTTGGAGTTGGCGATGAGGATGTACGGGTCCTCGAGCACCGCCTCCATGCGCTCCATGTCGGTCGCGAAGTAGGCGGAGATGTAGCCCTTGTCGAAGCGCATACCCTCGGTGAGCTCCAGCTCCAGACCGAAGGTGTTGCTCTCCTCGACGGTGATGACGCCTTCCTTGCCGACCTTGTCCATGGCCTCGGCGATCAGCTCGCCGATCTGGGTGTCGGCGGCGGAGATGGACGCGGTGGAGGCGATCTGCTCCTTGGTCTCGACGTCCTTCGCCTGCTCCAGGAGGGCGGCGGAGACGGCCTCGACGGCCTTCTCGATACCGCGCTTCAGAGCCATCGGGTTGGCGCCGGCCGCGACGTTGCGCAGGCCTTCCTTGACCAGGGCCTGGGCGAGAACGGTCGCGGTGGTCGTACCGTCACCGGCGACGTCGTCCGTCTTCTTGGCGACTTCCTTGACCAGCTCGGCGCCGATCTTCTCGTACGGGTCCTCGAGCTCGATCTCCTTGGCGATGGAGACACCATCGTTGGTGATCGTGGGGGCGCCCCACTTCTTCTCGAGGACGACGTTGCGACCCTTGGGGCCGAGCGTCACCTTGACGGCGTCCGCGAGCTGGTTCATGCCGCGCTCGAGGCCGCGCCGCGCCTCCTCGTCGAACGCGATGATCTTGGCCATGTGAAGTGGTCCCTCCAGGACTGGGGGTGATTCCTTCGGACCGCGCCCGCGCCCGCGACGGACGGCCAGCCGACCAGTGGTTCCTTGCCCCACCCGGTCCGCGGCCTCACCGACCCGGTCCTTCTTTGTCACTCTCACCTTCAGAGTGCTAACGCCAATGATTAGCACTCGGCATGGTCGAGTGCAAGCGCCTCCCACGGTCCGGCGGGGAGTCTCCGCCCCGGGCGAACGGGCGCATGCGGCCGCCGGGGCACGCGCGCAAGCGCAGACGCAGACGCAGGCACAAGCACAGGCACAGGCACAGGCACGCCGAAGGGCCCGCACCCCGGGAGGTGCGGGCCCTTCGGCGAAGAACGCTTGCTTTACGTTCAGGCGGTGACGCGAACCATGTCGGCCTGCGGACCCTTCTGGCCCTGCGAGATCTCGAACTCGACCCGCTGGCCCTCTTCCAGGGTGCGGTAGCCGTCCATCTGAATCGCGCTGTAGTGGACGAAGACGTCCGCACCACCGTCGACCGCGATGAAGCCGTACCCCTTCTCCGCGTTGAACCACTTGACGGTGCCCTGAGCCATGCCTAACTCCCCTATTACTGGCCCTTGCACAGATCCACACTTCGCGGACCCGGGTCAGACCTCACCCCCCAAATCGGTCGGGGGCGTGCGCCGGAACGCGTCGACCGCGGCTGAATGTATCTGTCCAACTGCCGTCTGCAACAGGTCAATCGGACGAGAAATCTGGACGCACCCGATCCGGAATGTGCCAAGAATCAGGGAGAATTCAGGGCAAGTCGGGCTCCACAAAGGGAACGAAAGCCGCATAAAACACGCACACTTTGGCTACTTCTTGTCGTGCGGGCGGCACCATTCCAGGGCCCGCGACCCGTAGGCCCGCAACCCGGTTCCCCAACTCTATCGCGCTCAATCACACTGAATGGCCCCCTCCGCTTCTATCGCGGAAGGGGCCATTCGATAAACGCTCGGTAATCCCGGCTACCGTCGGTTACCGGGTTAATGCTCAGCCGCCGGCGACCGCCGGGATGATGGAGATGCCCGCGCCGTCCGGGGTGGCCGTCTCCAGCCCCTGCTCGAAGCGGACGTCGTCGTCGTTGACGTACACGTTCACGAACCGGCGCAGCTTGCCCTGGTCGTCCAGGACGCGGGCGGCGATGCCCGTGTGGTTCTTCTCCAGGTCCGCGATGACCTCGGCGAGGGTCGCCCCCTCGGCGGGCACCTCGGCCTGACCGCCGGTGTAGGTGCGCAGGATGGTGGGGATGCGAACGGTCACGCTCATGCGAGGCCAGCCTCTCGGAAGGAGTCCAGGGTGGGGCGGATGGTCGCGGTCAGGCCGGTGCCGGCCACCGCGTCCAGGGTCTTCAGGCCGTCGCCGGTGTTCAGCACGACCGTGGTCTTCGCCGGGTCCAGCAGGCCCTGCTTGAGCAGCTTGCGGGTGACGCCGACGGTCACCCCGCCCGCCGTCTCCGCGAAGATGCCCTCCGTGCGGGCCAGCAGCTTGATGGCGTCCACGACCTCCTCGTCCGTGACGTCCTCCACCGCACCGCCGGTGCGCCGGGCGATGTCCAGGACGTACGGCCCGTCGGCCGGGTTGCCGATGGCGAGGGACTTGGCGATCGTGTTCGGCTTCTGCGGCCGTACGACGTCGTGCCCGGCCTTGAAGGCGGTCGACACCGGGGAGCAGCCCTCCGCCTGGGCGCCGAAGATCTTGTACGGCCGGTCCTCGACCAGGCCGAGCTTGATCAGCTCCTGGAGCCCCTTGTCGATCTTGGTGAGCTGGGAGCCGGAGGCGATCGGTACCACGATCTGGTCGGGCAGCCGCCAGCCGAGCTGCTCGCAGATCTCGTACGCGAGCGTCTTGGAGCCCTCGGCGTAGTACGGGCGCAGGTTGACGTTGACGAAGCCCCAGCCCTCGCCGGCCGGGTCGCCGATCAGCTCGGAGCAGAAGCGGTTCACATCGTCGTAGTTGCCCTCGATGCCGACCAGCTCGCCGCCGTAGACCGCGGCCATGACGACCTTGCCCTGCTCCAGGTCGTGCGGGATGAACACGCACGAGCGGAAGCCGGCCCGGGCGGCGGCGGCGCCGACGGCACCGGCCAGGT
Organism: Streptomyces sp. NPDC127190; assembly: GCF_042672505.1. Taxonomy (NCBI): domain Bacteria; kingdom Bacillati; phylum Actinomycetota; class Actinomycetes; order Kitasatosporales; family Streptomycetaceae; genus Streptomyces; species Streptomyces sp. NPDC127190. The sequence goes on along the minus strand of NZ_JBHXVE010000019.1, from coordinate 154,916 downwards.
TGCCGGTCGAGGAGCAGGACAGGGTGGTGAAGCCGAAGGCGCGCGCCGCCTCCAGGGCCTGGGCGACGACCCGGTCCTTGAAGGAGTGCGTCGGGTTGCCGGAGTCGTCCTTCACGTACAGACCGCCGGTCACGCCCAGCTCACCGGCGAGGTTGTCCGCCTTGACGAGCTTGGTCCAGCCGGGGTTGAGGTTCGGCTTGTCGGCCACGTCGGCGGGGACGGGCAGCAGCGGCGCGTACCGCCAGATGTTCGCGGGGCCCGACTCGATCGTCCGGCGCAGTTCCTCGGGGTCGTGGCCGGAGAAGTCGTAGGCGATCTCCAGCGGGCCGAAACACTCCTCGCAGGCGAAGACCGGGCCGAGCGGAACGCGGTGACCGCACTCGCGACAGCTCAGGGCCGAGGCCGGACCGAGGTCGACGGCGGAGTCAAGGGGGGTTTCAACTGTCTGCGCAGCCATGTGAGGCGAGGCCCTTTCTCCTCATCTTCCTCACGGCGCATCTCGCCGTGAGACGGATTTGGCACCTTCCCTAGCCGGGAGCCTCGATATGGAGAACGAGACCGACTGGAGGGTTGCCGGGGCTTCATCGGGCCGTTTCCCTCTGCCCCTCTGGATGAGCTGTATGCGATTGTCAACGCCGCTTGACACCCCGACATGCGATGGTCATCGGCGTTGTTCAAGACTGTAACCGAAGGCCAGGACAGTTGAGATAGACGTCCGAACCGCGAGATGGATCACACGGCGCACCTCGTGTGATCACGAACAGTGAGGAGCCGCAGACCGTGCTGGAAGAAGTCGAGCGCTGGCTGGCCACCCGCTCCTGGTCCGTGGCCGATCGCCCGCTCCACCGGATACTGGCCGCCAAACAGCGCACCGGCCAGACGATCAGCGTCGTCCTGCCCGCGCTCAACGAGGAGGCGACGGTCGGGGAGATCGTCGCCGTGATCCGGCACGACCTCGTCGAACAGGTCCCGCTCGTCGACGAGATCGTCGTCGTGGACTCCGGCTCCACCGACGGCACCTCCAGGGTCGCGGCGGCCGCCGGCGCCCGGGTCGTGCACCGCGACGCGATCCTGCCCCGCATCCCGGCCGTCCCCGGCAAGGGCGAGGTGCTGTGGCGCTCCCTCCTGGTCACCCACGGGGACCTCGTCTGCTTCATCGACGCGGACCTGCGGGACTTCTCCTCCGACTTCGTCACCGGGCTGGTCGGCCCGCTGCTCACCGAGCCGGACGTGGACCTCGTCAAGGGCATGTACGACCGTCCGCTCGCCGGTGCCACCGGGCAGGGCGGCCGGGTCACCGAACTGATGGCCCGCCCGCTGCTCAACATGCACTGGCCGCAGCTGGCCGGGTTCGTGCAGCCGCTGGGCGGCGAGTACGCCGCCCGCCGCTCACTGCTGGAGCAGCTGCCCTTCCCCGTCGGGTACGGCGTGGAGCTGGGCATGCTGGTGGACTCGCTGCACCTGGTGGGGCTGGACGCACTGGCCCAGGTGGACCTGGGGGTGCGCAAGCACCGGCACCAGGACGGACAGGCGCTCGGCCGGATGGCGGCGGCCATCTACCGCACCGCCCAGCTCCGCCTCGCCCGCGGCCATCTGGTCCGCCCCTCGCTCACCCAGTTCGAGCGGGGCGCGGACGGCTTCGAACCGCGCACCTACTCGGTGGACACCGAGGAGCGGCCGCCGATGGTGGAGATCGCGGAGTACGCCGAGCGCAAGGTGGCGTGAACGGCCGGGGCCGTCGTATACGGCGGCCGTACCGGGCGGGCCGTACGTTTGAGCGTTTCCGGGCCGGGCTAGGTTGAGGCGTATGTCTTCCACGCACGGTGCTGAGGTGCTGGTCGCGTCCAATCGCGGCCCCGTTTCCTATCAGGTGCGCGAGGACGGCTCGCTGGACGCCAGACGTGGCGGCGGCGGGCTGGTCTCCGGGCTGTCGGCGATCGGGCCGAGCGCGCAGGCGGTGTGGGTGTGCGCCGCGCTGAGCGACGCGGACCGCGAGGCGGTACGGCGGTCCCACGACGGGCGGCGGCTGTCGGTGGACGCGACCGGCGGGCAGCTGGTCCGCATGCTCGACATCGATCCGGCCGTGTTCGCCGACGCGTACAACGGCATCGCCAACTCGGTGCTCTGGTTCGTCCACCACATGCTGTACCAGACCCCGCTGGAGCCCGTCTTCGACGCGGAGTTCCGGCGGCAGTGGGCGTCGTACGAGGCCTACAACCGGGCGTTCGCCGAGGCGCTGGCCGAGGAGGCGGCCGAGGGCGCGGCGGTGCTGGTGCAGGACTACCACCTGTGCCTGGTGCCGGGCATGCTCCGCGCGCTCCGCCCCGACCTGCGCATCGGTCACTTCTCGCACACGCCGTGGGCGCCGCCGGAGTACTTCGCGCTGCTTCCGGACGACATCCGCGCGCAGCTGCTCGGCGGCATGCTCGGCGCGGACCGGGTGGCGTTCCTGACCCACCGCTGGGCGGACGCGTTCGCCGCCTGCGCGCGGGCGGTGCTGCCGGGCGGGGTGCCGGCCGGCACGGAGATCGGGGTGCACGGGCTCGGCGCGGACGCGGACTTCCTGCGCAAGCGGGCGCACGAACCGGACGTCGAGGAACGGATGGCGGCGCTCCGGGAGGAGATCGGCGCCGGCCGCCGCACCATCGTGCGGGTCGACCGCACCGAGCTGTCCAAGAACATCGCGCGCGGGCTGCTGGCGTACGGGCAGCTGCTGGAGGACCACCCCGAGTGGCGCGAGCGCGTCGTCCACGTCGCCTTCGCGTATCCGTCCCGGCAGGACCTCGCGGTCTACCGGGACTACACGGCCGAGGTACGGCGGGTCGCGGACGACCTCAACTCCCGTTACGGCACGCCGGGCTGGACCCCGGTCGTGCTGCACGTCAAGGACGACTTCGCGCGCTCCCTGGCCGCGTACCGGCTCGCCGACGTGGCCCTGGTCAACCCCATCCGGGACGGCATGAACCTGGTCGCCAAGGAGATCCCGGTGGTCTCCGACGCGGGGTGCGCGCTGGTGCTGTCCCGGGAGGCGGGGGCGTACGAGGAGCTGGGCACCGACGCGCTGGTGGTCAACCCGTACGACGTGCTCGGCACGGCGCGGGCGCTGCGCGAGGCGCTGATCCTGCCGGACGGGGTGCGGGCCGAGCGCAGCGAGCGGCTGGCCGCCGCGGCGACGGCCCTGCCGCCCACGCGCTGGTTCCTGGACCAGCTGGACGCGCTGGACGCCGTGAAGCGCTGACGCGTCAGGGCATGCGCGCGGCCAGCGTGCGCAACAGATGTACGACGCCTTCGGGGCCGTCGACCACCAGGTCGGCGCGCTCGGCCAGCTCGGTCACCTCCGTGCTGCCGCTGCACACCAGCAGGCCGGGTACGCCGTCCGAGCGGAGTTTCTCCACCGCCGCGAAGGCGGGGAGGTCGCCGAGGTCGTCGCCCGCGTAGAGGACGGACTCGGCGCCGGTGGCGCGCAGGTGATCGGCGAGGGCGACGCCCTTGTCCATGCCGGGCGGCCGCAGCTCCAGGACCAGCCGGCCGGGCTCGACGATCAGGCCGTGCCGGGTGGCGAGGTCGGTGAGCGGCCCGCGCAGCGCCTCGAACGCGGCCTGGGGGTCCGCGGCGCGGCGGGTGTGCACCGCGACCGCCCGGCCCTTCTCCTCGATCCAGGTGCCGTGCCAGGCGCCCACCGCTTCCAGGACGCCCGGCAGCTCGGCGCGGACCGCGGCCACGCCGGGGTGCGGGGCGGGGGCGGTGACCTGGCCGGTGGCCGCGTCCCAGCGTTCGGCGCCGTAGTGGCCGAGGACGGTGAGGTGGTCCAGGGCGGGGACGCCCGCGAAGCCGCCGTAGCGGACCGCGACCCCGGCCGGGCGGCCGGTGATCACGGCGATCGAGGCGACCTTGGGGGCGAGGGCGGTGAGGGCGGGTACGGCGTCGGGGTGGGCGCGGGCCTGCTCGGGGTCGGCGACGATGGGGGCCAGTGTGCCGTCGAAGTCGAGGCCGACGACTGCGGTGGCCGGCTTGGCGAGCAGCGCGGCGAGGGCGGCCTGGCCGGCCGGGGTGTCCGGGATCGGCATGGGGTCCATACCCCGACCCTATCCACGGACGCCCGGTGTCACTCCTGGAGCCGTCGCCCGAGTGCCCCCTGGGGCTCCGCCCCGGACCCCGCCTCGCCCACCCACCACCCGTCTCGGTCGGCCACAAAGGCGAGGACGAGGGAGGAAGGCCGGGTGGGGGGCGGGGAGGAGCGTGAGCCGGTTCGGGCGGCCCGAGGGGCGAGGCCCGGGGTCAGCGGGTGGTGCGGTGGGAGTCTCGGAGTCTGCGGAGTCTGTTCACCGTGACCGGGTCGTGGGCGAGGGCGCGCTCGTCGTCCAGGAGGGCGTTGAGGAGCTGGTAGTAGCGGACCGGGGAGAGGCCCAGCTCTTCCCGGATCGCGCGCTCCTTCGCGCCGGGGCCGGGAAAGCCCCGGCGCTCCAGCGCGAGGATGGCCTGTTCGCGGTCGCCGAGTTCCATGGGGCCACCGTAGCGCCGGGTACCGACAGTCAGTTCGCGTTGCTGCTGTCGGCCGCCGTGGCCGCCGCCTGGAGGCGGGTGAGGACGCCGGAGGGGTCGCCGCCGGGGGCGACGGCCTGGCCGATGGTCTTCTTCACGGCGGCGCTGACCGCCGCCCAGGAGGTCTTGCCGACGGGGTACAGCTCGGAGGTCGGCAGCTGCTCCAGGAAGGGGTGGAGCGCCTGGTCGGAGGGGGAGTTCGACGCGCTCATGGCGTTGGAGGCGGAGCCGGTGACCGGCAGCAGGCCGTAGTCGCGGGAGAACTCCAGGACGTTCTTCTCGGAGTAGACGAAGTTGAGGAAGTCGCCTATCTGGGTGGCGTGGCCGTTCTGCTTGAAGGCCATCATCCAGTCGGCGACCCCCATGGCCGCGCGGGACTTCCCGGTCCGGCCCGGCATCGGCACCATGCCGAACTTCACGCCCTTCTTCTCGGCCTGCTGGATCAGCGTGGGGTGGCCGTTGAGCATGCCGACCTGGCCGTCGGCGAAGGCGGCGAACGCGTCCGCGCGGTTGAGCTTGCCGGGGGCGACCGGGCCGGTCAGGCCCTGGCCGACCAGCTCGTCCTTGAGCCAGGTGAAGGTCTGCACGTTCTGCGCGGAGTCGAGCGTGTAGGTGCCGACGTCGTCGGTGTAGCCGTTGCCGCCGGTGCCGGCGTTGCCGCCGCTGAGCAGCCACTGCATGGTCTCGGCCTGGGCCTCCTCGGGGCCGAGCGGCAGCGCGTAGGGGTACTTGACCCCCTTGGCCTTGAGCGCCTTGGCGTCGGTGGCCAGCTCGTCCCAGGTGGTGGGCGGGGTGATGCCGGCCTTGGCGAAGAGGGTCTTGTTGTAGAAGAGGACGCGCGTGGAGGCGGCGAAGGGGATGCCGTACTGCGTGTGGTTCCACTGCCCGGCGTCGGCGAGCTGGGAGAGGAAGTCGGCCTGGGTGCGGATGGAGAGCACGTCGGAGGCCGGGTAGAGCTTGCCGGCGGCGGCGTAGTCGGCGTAGGCGCCGATCTGCGCGAGGTCGGGCGCGTGGCCGGCGTCGACCATCTCCTTGACCTTGCGGTCGACGTCGTTCCAGGAGTACACGCTGACGTCGATCTTCACGTTCGGGTGCTTGGACTCGTACTCCTTGACCAGCCCGTCCCAGTACTTCTTGGAGCTGTTCGCGGCGGAGTCCCCGTAGTCCGCGGCGACGAGTCTCAGCGTCACGCCGGAGGAGCCGGTGGCCCCGCATCCGCCGAGGACCGCCGTCATGCCCAGTGCGGACACCACCGCGATCGTTCCTGCCGTAAGCCGACGCAACCTCAACGCCCCAACCCAATGTCTGACTGTTCAAAATGTGGACACATAAGGTCTACACCACGTGAGTGGACTAGACCTCTCGCGGGTGGGAGGGCCACACTAGGCCCGTGGTGAGACATGTCATCGCCCTGGACGTGGGCGGTACCGGGATGAAGGCCGCCCTCGTCGGCGACGACGGCACGCTTCTGCACCGCGCCCGCCGCGCCACGCGCCGCGAGCGCGGACCGGACGCGGTGGTCGACGGGATCCTCGGCTTCGCCGCCGAGCTGCGCGCCTACGGCACCGAGCACTACGGCGAGGCCGCCCGCGCCGCCGGCATAGCGGTCCCCGGCATCGTGGACGAGCAGCAGGGCGTCGCCGCCTACGCCGCCAACCTCGGCTGGAAGGACGTACCCCTGCGGGCGCTGCTCGCCGAGCGGCTCGGCATGCCCGTCGCGCTCGGCCACGACGTGCGCACCGGCGGACTCGCCGAGGGCCGGATCGGCGCGGGCCGGGGCACCGACCGGTTCCTGTTCGTCGCCCTCGGCACCGGCATCGCGGGCGCGATCGGCATCGACGGCCGGGTGGAGTCCGGGGCTCACGGCTTCGCGGGCGAGATCGGCCATGTCGTCGTACGGCCGCAGGGCACCGCCTGCCCCTGCGGGCAGCACGGCTGTCTGGAGCGGTACGCCTCCGCCTCCGCCGTCAGCGCGGCCTGGGCCGAGGCCTGCGGCAGGCCGGACGCGGACGCGGCCGACTGCGCGAAGGCCGTCATGTCCGGCGACCCGAACGCCGTCCGGATCTGGCAGGAGGCGGTGGACGCGCTCGCCGACGGGCTGGTCACCGCGCTCACCCTGCTGGACCCGCGCACGCTGATCATCGGGGGCGGGCTGGCCGAGGCGGGGGACGCGCTGTTCGCACCGCTGCGGGACGCCGTCCGGCACCGGGTCACCTTCCAGCGGCCGCCCGCCATCGTCCCCGCCGCCCTCGGCGACGCCGCCGGCTGCCTGGGCGCCGGCCTGCTCGCGCAGGACCTACTGACCACCCTTGCTACGACTCCGGAGGTACGCACCTGATGGCCATCGAGCGGGAAACTCCGGCCCCGGACAGCGCCCCGGCGGGGGCGGCTCGACCAGCCCCCACCGGCCCGCAGGTGCTCACCGGCGCGAACCTGGTCCTGCCCACCGGCGTACGGCGGGGCGGCCGGCTGGCCACCGACGGCCGACGCATCACCGCCACCGAGCCCCCCGGCGCCCAACTCGTCGACGTCACCGGCCACTGGCTGGTGCCCGGCTTCGTGGACATCCACAACCACGGCGGCGGCGGAGCCTCCTTCTCCGGCGGCCCGGACGAGATCATGACCGCCGTCCGCACCCACCGCGCGCACGGCACCACCACCCTCGTCGCCTCCACCGTCACCGACGAGATGGACCTGCTGACGCGGCAGGCCGGGCTGCTGAGCGAGCTGGCCGAGCAGGGCGAGATCGCCGGTATCCACTTCGAGGGGCCGTTCATCTCGCCCTGCCGCAAGGGCGCCCACTCCGAGGAGCTGCTGCGCGACCCCGAGCCGGCCGAGGTCCGCAAGCTGATCGACGCCGCGCGCGGCCAGGCCAGGATGGTCACCCTCGCCGCCGAACTGCCCGGCGGCATCGACTCGGTGCGGCTGCTGGCCGAGCACGGAGTGATCGCGGCGATCGGCCACACCGACGCGACGTACGAGCAGACGGTCGAGGCCATCGACGCGGGCGCCACGGTCGCCACCCACCTCTTCAACGCCATGCCCGCCCTGAACCACCGCACGCCGGGCCCGATCGCCGCCCTGCTGGAGGACGAGCGGGTCACCGTCGAGCTGATCAACGACGGCACGCACCTGCACCCGGCCGCCCTGGAACTGGCCTTCCACCGGGCCGGCGCCTCCCGCGTCGCCTTCATCACGGACGCGATGGACGCGGCCGGCAGCGGGGACGGCCGCTATCTGCTGGGCCCGCTGGAGGTCGAGGTCCGCGACGGCGTGGCCCGGCTGGTGCACGGCGGTTCGATCGCCGGGTCGACCCTGACCCTGGACCGGGCGTTCAAGCGGGCGGTGACCGTCGACCGGCTGCCGGTGGAGGACGCCGTACAGGCCCTGTCCGCCACCCCCGCGCGGCTCCTCGGGCTGTCCGACCGGATCGGCTCCCTGGAGCCCGGCAAGGACGCCGACCTGGTGCTGCTCGACGCGGCCTTCGACCTCAAGGGCGTGATGCGCCGGGGCGAGTGGGTGGTGGCTCCCCGACTGCCCTGATCCGCCCCGCCTCCCTCCGCCGATTTTGCCTGATGGCGGCCGACCTGTGACTGGGCCGGCCGCCGTCTCTTTGGCATGATCGTGACCCCGGAAACCGATGCCGGACGCGTGGACTTCGAGGGAGGTCGGCCCGGGTGATCCTCACGGTCACACTCAACACCGCTCTCGACCTCACCTACCGGGTGCGGTCGCTGCGGCCGCACACCTCGCACCGGGTCACGGAGGTCTTCGAACGGCCCGGCGGCAAGGGGCTGAACGTGGCCCGGGTGCTGGCGGCCCTCGGCCATGAGGTGACCGCCACCGGATTCGCGGGCGGCGCGACCGGCGCGGTGGTGCGCGAGCGGCTGGCCGGCACGCCCGGGGTGACGGACGCGCTGGTGCCGGTGGCCGGGCCGACCCGGCGCACGGTCGCCGTGGTCGACGATCTCTCCGGCGACACCACCCAGTTGAACGAACCCGGCCCGCACATCGCGCCCGCCGAGTGGGGCACCTTCCTGGACCGCTACGAGGAGCTGCTGGCCGGCGCCTCGGCGGTGGCCCTGTGCGGCAGCCTGCCGCCGGGGGTGCCGGTGGGGGCGTACGCGAACCTGGTCCGCGCGGCCCGCGCGCTCGGTGTGCCGGTCCTGCTGGACACCAGCGGCGAACCGCTGCGGCGCGGGGTGGCCGCCCGCCCGGACATCATCAAGCCGAACGCCGACGAACTGGCCGAACTGACCGGCTCCCACGAGCCCTTGCGCGCCACCCAGGACGCCCGCCGCCGCGGCGCCCACACGGTGGTCGCCTCCCTCGGCGCGAAGGGCCTGCTCGCCGCCACCCCCGAGGGCCGCTGGCAGGCCACCCCGCCCTGCCACATCCCCGGCAACCCCACCGGCGCGGGCGACTCGGCGGTGGCCGGCCTGCTGTCGGGCCTGGTCGAGCGGCTCCCCTGGCCCGCCCGCCTCTCCCGCGCGGTCGCCCTCGCGGCGGCCACCGTACGGTCCACCACCGCGGGCGACTTCGACCGGACGGCGTACGAGAATCTCCTGGCGGGAGCGTCGGTCACGGCGGCGTGATGCGACAGCCGCCGGGGATCAACACCTCCGGCGGCTGTCGCGCTGGACGGACCGCGTCAGGCCTTGGTGATGTAGAGCTGGTCCAGGACGGCGTTGCACTGGTTGCCGGCCTGGCAGGCGAGCTGGATCGTGTTCGTGCCCGCGTTCAGGTTCACCAGCGACCAGGTGTTCCTCCAGCCGTGCGCCCAATCGCCCGCGGAGCCACCCCCGAAGTTCTTCATCATCAGCGGCCGAGACTGTGGCTGGTTGTTGATCACCAGGGTCGCGTCAGCGTCCACGCCCGGGATGCCGTAGCGCACGTTGAGCCGGTAGGTCCCCTTCTCGACGCCGGTGACCGTCCAGGTGACCGTCGCTCCCACATGGTTGAAACCCGTCACATAGGTTCCGCCCTTGGCCTGCGCACCCGGGATGTCCGACGCCGTCGTCACGCCGGGCCCGAGCTGGAGAGCACTCGCGTCCGTCTTCGGCAGCTCCCCCGGCGCCGTAGAGCTGCTGTTGGAGGGGCTGGGGGCCCGGCTCTGGGACTGGCTCGGCGTGCCGCCCGCCTGGTTGTCCGTCTTCTTGTCGTCGTTGCCGTTGATCATCGCGACGCCGATGCCGATGACCACCGCGGCGACCACCGCGATCGCGCCGATCAGCAGGCCCTTGGTGTTGGGGCCGCGGCGGGCGGGGGCGGGGGCGGACGGCCGCGCGGCCGGGGCGCCGCCGGGCAGCGTCTCGGGCGCCTGGTAGTGGGCGTTCGGCTGGCCGTACGCGCCCTGCTGCGGCACCTGACCGTAGGTCGGCGGCGACTGCTGGCCGTACTGGCGCTCGCCGACCGTACGCACCCTGCTGACCGAGTTGGGGTAGCCGTAACCGCCGGACGGCGGCTGGGCTCCCCGGGCCTGGCCGTCTGCGTACAGATAGCCGAACGGGTCGTCGTCCTCGGGCGTGCTCGGGCCGTTTTCGCCGGGCGTCATCCCTTGGTCTCCTCAGCGGGTGCGAGCGGATGCGGTACAGGTCTGGAAGGCCGAGCCTACCCGCTCTGAATGAGCCAAACGGATGACTTGGCCCGCTTCAACGCCTTGACCTGGGGCTCACCCGGCGCGTCGGTGTTGTTTGGGACGAGATCGTTTCTCTACGTACATCCGCTCGTCGGCGGACTTCAACACTTCGTCCGCCGTCATCCCGCAGTGCGCCCAGCCGATGCCGAAGCTCGCGCCCACCCGGACCGCCCGGCCCTCGGCCCGGATCGGCTGGATGATCTCGTTGCGCAGCCGTACGGCGAGGTCCTGGGCGTCGGCCCGGCCGAGGCCGTCGGCGAGGATCACGAACTCGTCGCCGCCGAGCCGGGCCACCGTGTCGCCGTCGCGGACGCCCTGGGACAGCCGCCGGGCGACCTCGATGAGGACGGCGTCGCCCGCGTTGTGACCGAACCGGTCGTTGATCGACTTGAAGCCGTCGAGGTCGCAGAAGAGCACCGCGAGACCCTTGGTGCCGTCGTCGCGGCCCTCCTCCGGGGAGGCGGTGTGGACATGGTGGTCGTAGGCGTCGTACGCCTCCGCGCCCGGCCCGAAGTCGAAGCCGTGCCCGGCGGGCCCCTCCAGGGCGGGATGGCCGTAGGCCGCGTCCAGGGAGTCCAGCGCGCCGGCGTGCGCCGGGCGCTGGCAGAGCCGGGCCGACAGCCGGGAGCGCAGCTCGGCGGAGTTCGGCAGGCCGGTCAGCGAGTCGTGGGAGGCGCGGTGGGCGAGCTGGAGCTCGCGGCGCTTGCGCTCCTCTATGTCCTCGACATGGGTGAGCAGGAAGCGGGGGCCGTCGGCGGCGTCCGCGACCACCGAGTTGCGTAGCGAGACCCAGACGTACGTCCCGTCCCGGCGGCCCAGGCGCAGCTCGGCGCGGCCGCCCTCGGCGGAGGTCCGCAGCAGGGTGCCGATGTCCTCGGGGTGCACCAGGTCGGAGAAGGAGTAGCGGCGCATCGCGGAGGCGGGGCGGCCGAGGAGCCGGCACAGGGCGTCGTTGGTGCGCAGGATCCGGCCGTGCTGGTCGCCGCCCATCTCGGCGATGGCCATGCCGGAGGGGGCGTACTCGAAGGCCTGCCGGAAGGATTCCTCGCTCGCGCGCAGCGCCTGCTGCTCGCGCTCCAGGCGGACCAGGGCGCGCTGCATGTTGGAGCGCAGCCGGGCGTTGCTGATCGCGATGGCGGCCTGGAAGGCGTACATCTGGAGGGCCTCGCGGCCCCAGGCGCCGGGCAGCCGGCCGTTGCGCGGCCGGTCGACGGATATGACCCCGAGCAGCTCGCCGCAGGAGCCGCCCTGCACGCCCGGCGTGTACATGGGGGCGAAGAGGCGGTCGGAGGGGTGCCACTCGTCCTCGAAGCGGGGGGCGGGGCCGTCGGTGTACCACTGGGGGACGTCGTCGTCGTCCAGGACCCAGCCCTCGGTGTGCGGTATGAAGACGAGGTCGCCCCAGCGCTCGCCCATCTCCAGCCGCCGGTCCCAGGAGGCGCGGGAGCCGACCCGGCCGGTGATCAGGGCCTCGGCGGCGGAGTTCCCGGAGAACGCGGCGACGACGAGGTCGCCGTCGGGACGCACCAGGTTCACGGCCGCCATCTCGTACCCGAGGGCGTTCACGGCGCCGTCGGCGACCGTCTGCAATGTGTCCGCCAGGCTGCGGGCCGTGTTCATGTCGGCCATGACCTGGTGCAGCTGTCGCAGGGACGCAAGACGGACATACGGCTCCGACTCGGTCTCCATGCTCGCCCTCCCCCCGAGACCTCGCAGCGAATCAAGGGTTGTCTCTCGCGGCTTACCAGCCACTGAATCACAGCGCGCTGCTCACTCGGTACACAGGGTCAACAATTCCTGCCTCTTGTGACTCAAGTCACAGCGGAAGATGAACAATTGAGTGGAGTTTTCTTCGTTTTCCCGATGCGTTTCGTCCGTTTTCCGAAGGCTGAGCGTTTCGCTTCGTCCGGTCGTCGTGCGGTGGTCCTCCGGTGGTCGTGCGGTGGTCCTCCGGTCGTCGTGCGGTGGTCCTCCGGTGATCCTCCGCTGGTCGTCCATGGTCGTCCGGTGGTCCTAGGTCCCGGCTCGGCCGGAGGCCCGATGTGCGGCACCGGCGGCGCGGACTAGCGTCTCCGGCGTGCTGAAGACTCCCTCCCCCCTCACCTCCGCCGCTTCCGGGCATGCTGAGGGGGTGAGCAACGACGAGTTCCGGGCCGCGATGTCCCGGCTGGCCGCGGGCGTGGTCCTGGTCACCGCGCAGGAACCGCCGCTCGACCCGGACGACCCGGACGCGCCGGGCACCGAGGACGTCGGCATGACCGCCACCGCCTTCATGTCCGTCTCCCTCGACCCGCCGCTGGTCATGGTCAGCCTGCGCGACGGGTCCCGCATGGACGACCTGCTCGCCGAGCAGCCGCAGTGGGCGGTGTCGGTCCTCTCCGAGAGCCAGCGGCACATCGCGGGCCGCTTCGCGATGAAGGGCCGCATCAGCGACCGGCTCCTCTTCGAGGACATCCCCTACACCCGTGGCGAGGCCACCGGCGCCCCCCTGGTGGGCGGCGCGCTGGCCACCCTGGAGTGCCGCACCGAACAGCGGGTCCCGGCCGGCGACCACACCCTGGTCATCGGCCGCGTCCTGACCGCCCATGTGCCCAGCGCGGAAGGCGGCCCCCTGCTGTACTTCCGCGGCAGGTACCGCCAGCTGGGCTGAGAGGGCGGCCCGCGGATATTGCGTGGTCGGCGGGCGGGGGCGTGGCTAGCGTGCCCGGATGACACTCCGCCTGGAAGAGATCACGCCCCGGACCTTCGACACCGCCGTCGGCATCCGCGTGCGGCCCGACCAGGAGCACGCCGTCTCACCGGTCGTGCAGTCCCTCGCCGAGGCTTAGGGCCTCTCTTTCGGATCTTGTCGGCGTCGCGAGCCCTGGCACGCACATCTGCTGCGTTGTCGTCACTCGCCGACGCTCCGCGTCGACTCCCTCCTCCGCCTTGCATCTGCACGCACCAGACCCCGCTCGGGTCGGCCGAGAAGGCGCCGGCGCCGCAGCCGACCTGATCCGAAAGAGAGGCCCTACGTCCACCCGGCCGGCGTCGCCTGGCCCCGCCTGATCCTGGACGGGGACCGCGCGGTCGGCTTTCTGATGGCGTTCTTCGACATCGACTGGTACGGCGACGGCAGCGTGCGCCGCTCCGGGCTGCGGCGGCTGAACATCTCGGCGGACGCCCAGGGCCGCGGCTACGGCGCGTTCGCCGTGGAGTCGGTGGCCGCGAAGATCCGCCGCCGGGGCGGCAAGGAGCTGTACGTGACCTGGCACCCCGGCCCGGACGGCCCCGAGGGCTTCTACCTCCGGCTGGGCTTCCGCAGGACCGGGGAGACGAGCGGCGGGCAGACGGTGGGGGTGCTGGAGCTGTGAGGCACCCCCACCGCCTCAGACCTCCTCGATCACCTGCCGGGACAGCCGGGCCGGGTCGGTGACGACATCGATGACCGCGACACGGCCCGCCACGACGGTGAAGGCGAGCGTGCGCTCGGGGCGGCCGTCGGCCAGGACCACCAGCCCGGGGGCGCCGTCGACCAGGGCCGGACGGGCGATCCGGGCGAGGTGCGCGAAGCCCTTCGCGTTCGAGGCGACCGCCGTCGCACCGGCGGTGACGCCGGCCTCGGTGCGGGCGACCACGTCCGGGTCGAGCACCGCCAGCAGACCCTCGAAGTCGCCCTCCCGCGCGGCGGCGAGAAACGCGTCGACCACCTCCCGCTGCCGTACCCGGTCCGTCTCCGGCGCCCCGGCGCCCCGGACCCGGCGCCGCCCCCGGCTGGCCAGCTGGCGCGCCGCGGCCGGACTGCGCCCGAGGGTCTCCCCGATCTCCTCGAAGGGCACCCCGAACAGGTCGTGCAGCACGAACGCCAGCCGCTCGGCGGGCGACAGCGCCTCCAGGACGACCAGCAGGGCGGAACCCACCGAGTCGGCGAGCAGGGCGTCGTGCGCCGGGTCGGGTGCGTCGGAGGGCGCCGGCTGCCAGACGTCCAGGGGCTGCTCGCCCCGGGAGCGGCGGGAGCGGAGCATGTCGAGGCAGACCCGGCCGACCACGGTCGTCAGCCAGCCCCCGAGGTTCTCCACCGCCGCGGTGTCGGAGCGGCTCAGCCGGAACCAGGCCTCCTGCACGGCGTCCTCGGCCTCGGCGGCCGAGCCCAGCATCCGGTGCGCCACGGCCCGCAGCTGCCCCCGGTGCTCCTCGAACCGCTCGGCGAGAAAGTCGTCGTCACTGTGGTGCTCGGTCATGCGCGGGCCTGGCCTCTCGTCCTCGTCCGTCGTCACCCTCGGCGGGCTGCACCCCGCTGACGGATCGGGGGACTCGGATGTGACAGAGCCGTCGGCCGACTACGTCGTTACGTCCAGTCGCGGCCCGAGCGGGCCCGCTTCGTCTCCGCCCGCTGCTTCTTCTCCCGCAGCCGGCGCTCGTTGATCCCGCGCGGGATTCGGGTCGGCTTGCGGGGCTTGGGCGGGGGCGCGGTGGCCTCGGCGAGCAGCGCGGCGAGGCGTACGGCGGCGGTCTCCCGGTTGCGCCACTGGGAGCGGTGCTCGGAGGCGCGCACGGTGACCACTCCGTCGACCAGCCGGCCGGCCAGCCGCCGCAGCGCCCGCTCCTTCCACAGCTCGGGCAGCGCCTGGGTGTTGGCCAGGTCGAAGCGCAGTTCCACCTGGGAGTCGCTGGTGTTGACATGCTGTCCGCCGGGCCCGGACGACCTGGAGAAACGCCACATCAGCTCGGCCTCCGGGAGGGAGACGGAGCCGCGGACGGGATAGGGACCGGACATGCCCTCCATGTTCCCGGCCCGGCCGGGCCCACGTCATCTGGATTTACGTCACCGGTATGCCACAGCCTCGGTAAAAAAGGTAAAGGGATCCGGAACCACGGGGACCCCCCTCGACGTTCTTCCGGGTGACGGTAGCTTCGACCGCACGGATCGAAAGATCACAGGTGCAGGGAACATCAAGGAAGGGACTCCCAACATGGCTGTAAGCCTGTCCAAGGGTGGCAACGTCTCGCTCTCCAAGGAGGCTCCGGGCCTGACCGCCGTCACCGTGGGCCTCGGCTGGGACGTCCGCACCACCACCGGCACGGACTTCGACCTCGACGCCTCCGCCATCGCGGTCAACCCGCAGGGCAAGGTCTACTCGGACGCCCACTTCGTCTTCTTCAACAACAAGCAGACCCCGGACAACACCATCGTCCACACGGGCGACAACCGCACCGGCGAGGGCGCCGGCGACGACGAGTCGATCAACGTCAACCTGGCCGCGCTCCCGGCCGACATCGACAAGGTCGTCTTCCCGGTCTCCATCTACGACGCCGAGAACCGCGGCCAGAACTTCGGCCAGGTCCGCAACGCCTACATCCGCATCGTCAACCAGGCCGGCGGCGCCGAGATCGCGCGCTATGACCTGTCGGAGGACGCCGCCACCGAGACGGCCATGATCTTCGGCGAGCTGTACCGCAACGGCGCGGAGTGGAAGTTCCGCGCGGTGGGCCAGGGTTACGCCTCGGGTCTGGTCGGCATCGCCCAGGACTTCGGCGTCAACGTCTGAGGCACCGTGGCCTGAGACACCGAGGCCTGAGGCACCGTGGCCTGAGACACCGAGGCCTGAGACACCGTGGCCTGAGGCACCGAGGCCTGAGGCGCCAGGGTCTCGGGCACTGTGGCCGGCGGCGCGGACATCCCGGCCCCGCCGCCGGCCGACCTCAGGGGTGGGCCGGCTTGCCGTCCCCGTACAGCCAGTCCTTCCAGATCTCCGCGAAGTCCTTGCCGGGAGCCTTCCGCTGCACGTAGGCCGTGAAGTCGGCGGTGCTCGCGTTGCCGTGGCGGTGGGCCGCGGCCCAGCCCTGGATGATGTCGTAGAAGGTGTCGTCGCCGACCTTCTCCCGGATCTTCTGAAGGACCATCGCGCCGCGTTCGTAGACGGGGCTGTCGGAGATGTGCGCGGCACCGGACGGCCGCGCGGGCGGGTAGGCCCAGATGTCCTTGCGGTCGCCGTGGTAGAGGTCCAGGAAGGTCTTCCGGGTGCTGGGGCCGCCGTGGTCCTCCTGCCACAGCCACTCCGCGTAGGTGGCGAAGCCCTCGTTGAGCCACATGTCCCGCCAGGACTCGGGGGTGACCGAGTTGCCGTACCACTGGTGGGCGAGTTCGTGGACGAGGGTGGTGGTCTCCGGGGCGCCGGGGAAGACGGGGCGGTTCTGGGTCTCCAGGGCGTAGTCGATGTCGTCGGGGCGGTCGACGATCGCGCCGACGGAGGAGAAGGGGTACGGCCCGAAGTTGTACTCCTCCCACTTGATGATCTCGGGGATCTTCGCGAGGACGTCGGCGCTGTCCTCGTCCTGGGTGGGATCGACCGCGGTGATGACGGGCAGTCCGTGCGGGCCGGTGGTGCGGCGGATGTCGAAGTGGCCGACGGCGACCGTGGCGACGTAGCTCGCCATGGGCTGGGCGGTGTGCCAGTGGTAGGAGGTGCGGCCGCCCTTGGTGCGCTGGTCGGCCAACTCCCCGTTGGAGACGGCCTGGAGACCTTGGGGCACGGTGACGGTGATGTCGTAGGTCGCCTTGTCGGAGGGATGGTCGTTGCCGGGGAACCAGGCCATCGAGCCGACGGGTTCGCCGAGGCCGAGGGCGCCGTCGGCGGTGGGCAGCCAGCCCTCCTTGGAGCCGTCCGGGTCGGTGAGGGTGTGCGGGACGCCGGAGTAGCGGACGGTGGTGCTGAAGGTCTCGCCCCGGGTGAGGTCGTCGTGCGGGCGGACGGTGAGTTCCTGGCCGGCCCGGTTGAAGCGGGCCGGCCTGCCCTCGACGGTGACCGAGTCGACGTGCAGCCCGGACAGGTCCAGGTCGAAGGCGGACAGGTCCTGGGTGGCGCGGGCGGTGATGACGGCGGTGCCGGTGAGGTGGTGGCCGTGCGGGGTGTAGTCGAGGGTGAGGTCGTAGTGGCCGACGTCGTAGCCGCCGTTGCCCGCCCTCGGGAAGTACGGGTCGCGCACGCCGGAGCCCCCGGGGGTGCCGTGCACTCCGCCGTCGCACGCGGTGCCGGTGAGGGCGAGGGCGAGCAGGACGGCGGTGGCCGGGACACGGCGCACGGATCTGGACACGTCAGCGATCTTAGAAGAGTGATCCACCGGTCTCGGGGGCGTGATCCAGTGATCTCGGGTACGCCGCCCGGCGGTCTCGGGTGCGTGGTCCGGCGGTCTCGGGTGCGTGGTCCGGCGGCCTCGGGGGTGTGATCCAGTGATCTCGGGTACGCCACCCGACGGCCTCCGGCGCGTGGTCCGGCGGCCTCGGGGGTGTGATCCAGTGATCTCGGGTACGCCGCCCGGCGGCCTCCGGCGCGTGGTCCGGCGGTCTCGGGTACGCCGCCCGGCGGCCTCCGGCGCGTGGTCCGGCGGTCTCGGGTGCGTGGTCCGCGGTCTCGGGTGCGTGGTCGACGGCGGGGGCGTGACACCATCTCATCCGTGCTCGACATCGGCTATGCCCTCTCCAACCGGTTCCCGGACCCGCCGCAGACCGACTACCGCCGCGCGGACGTCCACGCGCTGCGGCACGACCTGTTCTGCGGGGACGTCTATCTCGCGGACACCGAGTCGGACCGGGAGCTGTCCACAGCCTGGGGATGGGTGCCGGTGCTGGACTTCGCGTGGGCGCTGTGCGACATCGCCGAACGGCTGGACCGGGACCCGATGGGCTCCCGCGCCGCCCGGCCGCAGCGGGCGGAGCTGGACTTCACCGAGTCCACCGACCGGATGCTCTTCGAGCGCCGCTTCGGCTGGGTCGACATCAGCGCGGACTGGGTGCCGGCCGAGGAGTCCCCGTTGAGCTTCTCCCACACCGACCTGCGCCGCGAGGCACGGGACTTCCTGCACGACCTGATCGCCGACCTCACCGATCTGCACGAGGACCTGGCGGAGAACCCGGCGATCTGGACCCTCCAGGCCCGCTTCCCGAGACTGCCGTAGCCCAGCCCCCGCCGAGCCGGGCGGCTACTCGACCCGGAGTCCCAGGGCCACCGCCAGCGCCGGTGCCAGGTCCAGCAGCTGGGCCGTGCTGATCACTGCGCCGGACATCCGGTCCAGGCCCCGGGTGATCTCCAGCGGAGCGGCACCGCGCAGATCCACGTCCGTCAGGGTCGCGGCGGAGAAGTCGGCGCCCTTCAGAGCACAGTTCACGAACTCGACCCGCTCCAGACGGGCACCGCCGAAGTCCGGCTCGACCAGGACGCAGGAGTCGAAGACGACGTCTCTGAGCCGGGCCATGCGCAGGTTCAGATAGTCGATCTTGCCTCCGTGGACCACGACCCGCTCCAGGGTGGCGCCGTGCAGCTGGGTGCCGCCGAGGCGGGGGTCGGTCAGCTCGACATCGCGGAGCGTCGCCTCGGCGAGGTCCGTGCCGACCCCGCGCGGCCCGGTGAGGACCGTGTCGAGGATGCGGGCGTGGCGCAGCCGGGTCTCGTCCAGCACACAGCCGGTGAGCGCGCAGTCCATGAACCGGGCGCCGCCGCCGTCCTGCCCGGCCAGCTCGGCGTCCCGGAACTCCAGCCCGTCGTAGTCCCCGTCGGGCGACAGCTCGACGCCGGCCCAGGGCACGAGCGACGGCAGCCGCACCTCCGGCCGCCGCGCGCCCTTGACCTTGGGCCTGCCCGCGCCCGCCCCGTCCCTCGCGTCCACCGCTCTCCTCGCCATGCCCCCATGCTGCACCCCGCCACTGACAACGCCCGGCGCCCCTGTCCGCGCCCTGGGCCATCGCCCCCACCCGACCGGATGCGTTACCTCCCGATTCATGATGTTCTGTCGAGGTGAGTATCGGCCGAACGGGTGAAGCCGGAGCGGGCGAAGCAGCCGGAGCGGGCGAAGCAGCCGGAGCGGGCGGAGCAGGCGGGGCGGCCGGAGCGGGCGGCACCGCCGCACAGGGCGTGGACCCGCACCGCTGGTGGGGCCTGGTGGTGATCGCGCTCGCCCAGCTGATGATCGTCCTCGATGCGACGATCATGAACATCGCGCTGCCCTCCGCCCAGCACTCCCTGCACATGTCGGACGGCAACCGGCAGTGGGTGATCACCGCCTACACCCTCGCCTTCGGCGGGCTCCTGCTGCTCGGCGGCCGGATCGCCGACCTCGTCGGCCGCAAGCGCACCTTCGTCATCGGGCTGATCGGCTTCGCCGCCGCCTCCGCGCTCGGCGGCGCGTCCACCAGCTCCGGCATGCTGTTCGGCGCCCGCGCCCTCCAGGGCGTCTTCGCCGCCCTGCTCGCGCCCTCCGCGCTCTCCCTGCTGACCACGACCTTCACCGACCCGCTCGAACGCGGCAAGGCCTTCGGCATCTACGGCGCGCTCGCCGGCAGCGGCTCGGCGATCGGCTTCATCGTGGGCGGCCTGCTCACCCAGTACCTGAACTGGCGCTGGTGCCTGTACGTCAACGTGCCCATCGCCGTACTCGCGGTCTTCGGCGCGTTCGCGCTGCTGCACGACCGGCCCGGCCATCGCGAGGCGCGACTGGACGTGCCCGGTGCGCTGCTCGGCTGCGGCGGACTGGTGGCGATCGTCTACGGCTTCAGCGAGGCCGAGCCGCGCGGCTGGACGGACCCCCTGGTCCTCGCCCTGTTCGCGAGCGGACTGCTGCTGCTCGGCGTCTTCGTCTGGTGGCAGGCCCGCGCCCCGAGCCCGCTGCTGCCGCTGCACATCGTCAGGGACCGCAACCGCGCCGGCTGCTTCCTGACCATGATGCTCGCGGTGATCGGCATGTTCGGGCTGTTCCTGTTCATGACGTACTACTTGCAGACCATCCTCGGCTACTCACCGGTCAAGACCGGTCTCGCCTATCTGCCCCTCACCGCCGCCATCATCACCGGCTCCACGCAGATCTCCGCCCGGCTGCTGCCCCATGTGGCGCCGCGCATGCTCATGACCCCCGGCATGGTCCTCGGCGCGAGCGGCATGATGCTGCTCACCCGGATCACGGTCCACTCCTCCTACCCCACCGAGATCCTGCCCGCCCTCGTCCTCATGGGCCTCGGCATGGGCCTGACCTTCATGCCGGTGTTCGCCACCGCCACCGCCGGGGTGGCCCCCCGCGACTCCGGGGTCACCTCCGCGACCGTCAACACCTCCCAGCAGGTGGGCGGCTCGATCGGTACGGCACTGCTCAACACCATCGCCACCACCAGCAGCACGGCGTACATCGCCGCCCGTCTGCGCTCCCCCGCGCAGAAGTCCACCGTCGTCCCGGCCGGCATCGTGCATGGCTACACGGTCGCCATCTGGTGGGCGGCCGGCATCATGCTGCTGGCCGGCCTGGTCGCGGGCCTGATGGTGACGGGCCGGGCACCGAAACACGGCGCCCCGGCCGACACACCGGTACCGGAGTCAGTGGGCTGAGACCGGGGCTCCCCCCAGCGCGGCCAGCGCGCCGTCCGTGAGCCGGTACACCGTCCACTCGTCCTGCGGGCGGGCGCCGAGCGCCTCGTAGAAGCCGATCGCGGGCCGGTTCCAGTTCAGCACCGACCACTCCAGCCGCTCGTAACCGCGCTCCACACAGATCCGCGCCAGCTCGGTCAGCAGCGCCCGCCCGTGACCGCCGCCGCGCGCGCCGGGACGGACGTACAGGTCCTCCAGGTAGATGCCGTGCACCCCGCGCCAGGTGGAGAAGTTCAGGAACCACAGCGCGAAGCCGACCGGTTCGCCGCTCACGTCGTCCACCGCCAGGTGCGCGAACGCGGCCGGCCGCTCCCCGAACAGCGCCTCCCGCAACTGCTCCTCGCTCGCCCGCGCCTCCTCTGCGGCCTTCTCGTACTCGGCCAGCTCACGGATCAGCGCGTGGATGACAGGGACATCGGCGGGGGTCGCGTTGCGAATCATGCGGGGAGGCTAACGGGTGGACGCGGCGCGGCACGATCCGGCGGTACGGCGGACCAGCGGTACGGCGGACCAGCCGACGGCCCCCGCCTGCCGCCCGCCCGCCTGCCGCCCGCCCGCCTACCTCCCGGCCACCCGGTCCGCCACCTTCGCCAGGCGGGACGACCCCGTCCCGGGGCGCAGGCGTTCGCGCTGGTCGGCGGCGCGGTAGGTGGCGTACATCGCCTGCACGCCGAGCCAGCGCAGCGGCTCCGGCTCCCACTTGCGCACCCGGTGGCCGACCCACGGCAGATCCGTCAGCTCGGTCCGGCCGCCCTGCCCGGAGTCCCGCAGCACCAGGTCGCGCAGCGTGCGCGCGGCCAGGTTGGCGGTGGCGACGCCGGATCCGACGTAACCGCCCGCCCAGCCCAGGCCCGTGGTTCGGTCCAGGGTGACGGTCGCGCACCAGTCGCGCGGCACCCCGAGCACGCCCGACCAGGCGTGCTGCACCCGCACCCCGGCCAGCGAGGGGAAGAAGCGGGTGAGGATCTCCTGGAGCGCCTCGATCGTCGCCTCCTGGGTACGGCCGTCGTTGTCGGTGCGCGATCCGAAGCGGTACGGCACTCCGCGCCCGCCGAGCGCGATCCGCCCGTCGGCCGTGCGCTGCGCGTACATGTACGCGTGCGCCATGTCGCCCAGCGTCTCCGCGCCCGCCCAGCCGATCGACGCCCACTGCTCCTCGGTCAGCGGCTCGGTGGCGATCATCGAGGAGTTCATCGGCAGCCAGGTCCGCCGCTGGCCCTTCAGGGAGGCGGTGAAGCCCTCGGTACAGCGCAGCACGTACGGGGCGCGGACGGTGCCGTAGGGGGTGACCGCGTGCTTCGCCCGGATCTCCGTCACCGGCGTCGACTCGTGGATGACCACGCCGAGCCGCTCCACCGCCGCCGCGAGCCCCTTCACCAGCTTCACCGGGTGCAGCCGGGCGCCGTGCGGGGTCCAGCTGGAACCCACCGCGTCCGCGACCCGGATCCGCTCGGCCGTCTCCCGGGCGCCGTACAGCTCCCGGTCCTTCTCGCCGTACGACAGCTCGTGCTCGTGGAACGCCTTCAGCCGGGCCAGCTGCGCCGGGGTCGTCGCCACCTCCAGCACTCCGCCCCGGTGGATGTCGGCGTCGATGCCCTCCGCTCCGGCGACCGTGATCACTTCGGCGACGGTGTCGTTCATCGCCTGTTGCAGCCGTACGGCGGCCTCGTGGCCGTGCAGCACGGCGTACCGGTCGCGGCCCGCGATCCCGTTGTACAGCCAGCCGCCGTTGCGCCCGGCGGCGCCGTACCCGCAGAACTTCTGCTCCAGCACGGTGATCCGCAGGAAGGGCGCGGCCCGCTTCAGGTAGTACGCGGTCCACAGGCCGGTGTACCCGCCGCCCACGATGACGACGTCGGCCGACGCGTCCCCGGACAGCGGCTCCCGCACGGCGGGCAGACCGTCGTCCGCGTACCAGAAGGAGATCCCACCGTTGACGACACCGCCCATGACCCCGCCCATGCCCCTGCTCGCCGAGCTGCTCATGGCCGGACGCTAACCCCTCGGACCGGCCAGTGTCTCCTTCGGATTCCATGTTTTTCCGCGCCCTCTGACCAGCGGATAACAGCCCAGACCGATCAGTGCGGCCAGGAAGTGCCCGAAGTCGGTGAAGGTCGGCCCCTCGGTCAGCGGCAGCCCGAAGACGACCAGCACCACCAGCAGATACGGGTACCGCCAGGGCACCGCGAGCCGGTAGCCGAGCACCGCGATGACCCCGGCCAACGCGTAACTGACCCCGATGTCCAGGGTGTTCACCGCCGAACGCGGGGCGAGGCCCTCCTGGATCGCGACCAGCAGCGCGCCCTCGCTGATCAGCGAGGCCAGCACATGGGCGAGCGCGCACACCGCGAGCCAGCGGGCCGTCCCCAGCCAGCGCTCGGCCGGCGCGTGGAACACCGTGTACAGGAAGGCGTACGGCACCCAGCGCCCGCTGTCGATCCACATCGCGCTCGCCACCAGCACCCGCACGGGGTTGCGGGACAGCTCATGGATGTTGGTCGACCGGTGACGCAGGAACAGCTCCTCGAACTCCGGCGACATGCGGTGCAGGGCGAAGGTCGTGACGAACAGGATCGCCAGCCACACATAGGTCCCGGGAGCACTGCGGACATACCCCCGCACTCGGCTCAGGCCCCGGATGATTCCCATCCCCCGATTCACGCACGCCGGTATCGTCCGCCCCGTGATCGACATCCCGGTCGAGCTGGCCGAAGCACAGGAGAAGTACAACGGCATGGCGGGCCGGCCCTTCCTGGCGGCCCTGCCGGACCTCGCGGCCACCCTCCTGACCCGCTGGCTCCGCCTCACCGGCCCCGAGACCCGCCATCTGATCGCCGACTGCGCCGCCGCCGTGCGCGAGGTCGCCGGGGAACCCGGTGACCGGCTGCTGCACTGGGACCTGCACTACGGAAACGTCCTCGGCGCCGACCGCGCCGACTGGCTCGCCATCGACCCCAAGCCTCTCGCCGGCGACCCCGGCTTCGAACTGCGGCCCGCCCTGGCCGACCGCTTCGACCCGGCCGAGACCCGCTGGCGCTTCGACGCGCTGAGCGACGCCCTCGGCCTGGCCCGGGCGCGCGCCCGGGCCTGGACCCTCGCCCGCTTCCTGCGCAACGCCCTGTGGAACCTCGAGGAGGGTCACCCGATCGAGGACGGGCATCTGGAGATCGCCCGCGACCTCCGCCGCGCGCGGCTCTGCTGAATGCCGGAAGCGCGCGGTATTTCCGTTCCAGAGCCCCCTGTCGGATTCGAACCGACGACCTTCGCTTTACAAGTTCGATCCGTGTCCGTACCGACTTCGCCCCGGCCAGTGGTGCCACGGCCAGACAGAGACGTTGGTGTACGCCTCCGTCCGGCGTCGTTGATGTCAGCCGTGGATGTCAGCGGCCTTCTGATCCGTAGCTCTACAGAGGTCGGTCAACGGAGGTGGTATGGGTCACCGGTCGGCCCTCAGGAGGCGTCATTGGCCATGGTCGGTTGCTGTACTTCGCTGCTGTATAGCTTGGGCGGCCTGGCGAGCACGAGCGAGGTTGTTGCGGCTGGCCAGGGTGTGGGGGTGGGTGTCGCCCAGGACCTGCTCGCGCTGAGCGAGCGTGGCCTCGAACAGGGGGATGGCCCGCCCCAGGTCCCCCGCCGACTCATAGGCGTAGGCGAGGTTGTTGCGACTGGTCAGGGTGTCGGGGTGGGTGCCGCCCAGGACCTGCTCGCGCTGAGCGAGCGTGGCCTCGAACAGGGGGATGGCCCGCCCCAGATCCCCCGCCGACTCATAGGCGTAGGCGAGGTTGTTGCGACTGGTCAGGGTGTGGGGGTGGGTGCCGCCCAGGACCTGCTCGCACTGAGCGAGCGTGGCCTCGTACAGGGGGATGGCCCGCCCCAGATCCCCCGCCGACTCATAGGCGCCGGCGAGGTTGTTGCGACTGATCAGGGTGTCGGGGTGGGTGTCGCCCAGGACCTGCTCGCGCTGAGCGAGCGTGGCCTCGAACAGGGGGATGGCCCGCCCCAGATCCCCCGCCGCCCAGTAGGCGTAGGCAAGGTTGTTGCGGCTGGCCAGGGTATCGGGGTGGGTGCCGCCCAGGACCTGCTCGCACTGAGCGAGAGTGGCCTCGTACAGGGGGATGGCCCGCCCCAGATCCCCCGCCGACTCATAGGCGCCGGCGCGGTTGTTGCGACTGATCAGGGTGTCGGGGTGGGTGTCGCCCAGGACCTGCTCGCGCTGAGCGAGAGTGGCCTCGAACAGGGGGATGGCCCGGCCCAGGTCCCCCGCCGCCCAGTAGGCGTAGGCAAGGTTGTTGCGGCTGGCCAGGGTATCGGGGTGGGTGCCGCCCAGGACCTGCTCGCGCTGAGCGAGAGTGGCCTCGTACAGGGGGATGGCCCGCCCCAGATCCCCCGCCGACTCATAGGCGCCGGCGAGGTTGTTGCGACTGATCAGGGTCTGGGGGTGGGTGTCGCCCAGGACCTGCTCGCGCTGGGCCGCGGCGGCTGTGCGCAGGGGGATGGTGTGGGCGTCGCGCCCTTGGCGGTACAGGTATTCAGCGGCGGCGTGATAGGCGCCCGCCGTTTCGGTCGATGCCGGGCTGTCGGGTGGTGCGGAATCGGCGACGGCAACGACGTGGGGAAGGAGCCGCTCCCACCGTGAGGTGTCGGTGTCATCGTCGGGCAGGGCCTGCTGGATGAGGTGTTCGGCGTCTCGCCGACCGGGTGGGTAGCCGTCGGGGTCGGTGGCGGGTCGGTGGCGCAGGACGGTCTGCACGAGACGGTGGACGCTGACGTCCTGGCGGTCGGCGCTGTAGGGGATCATGTTGTAGGCGTGCAGGGCGCCCAGGGCCTCGCCGAGGGTGAGCGGGTCGGGGAAGAGCGGGGCGAGCAGGGTGCGGGGGATGCCCTCGGGGGCCAGCCAGGCCATGGCGTCGAGGAGCATGACGGCCTGCGGGTCGCGGCGTTCGATGGCGGTCAGAGTGTGGCGCCAGATCCGAGCGATGGTGCGCTCGGGATCGATCCCGCCCGCAGCCGTGTCCATGACCTGCCCCAGCATCTGCCGGTAGTCGGCCAGCGAGGTGCCGGTCTCGAAGAGGTAGGCGCCGGCCTGTTCCAGCGCTAGCGGCAGGTAGCCGAGCTCAGAGGCAAGGGCGGCGGCGTCCTGGCGCTGCTGTGATGTGGGGGTGTGCTCCGGCCCGAGGGCGAGGGTGCACAGCAGGTCCACGGCCGCCTCGGAGTCGAGCAGGCCCAGGGGCATGGTGGGGGCGATGGCGTGCCAGCCGGTCGCGGTGCGGCTGGTGGCCAGGTGATGCCCGTCCGGGAGCGTGCCGAGGTAGTGGCGCAGGTCGGCGGGGTCTTCGACGTTGTCGAACACGAGTAGCCAGCCGGGATGCCATTGCAGCCACAGGATCGCCCACGCCGCCCGCTCCTGCACCCCTGCGGTGGCGGCCCACTGTGGGCACAGCCGCACGGCCAGAGTGGCCAGGTTGGTGACGATCTGCTCGGTGCTCGCGGCGTTGATCCACCACACCAGCGTGTACGTGCGCCGGAAGGTGTGGGCGTAGTGCAGGGCGAGCGTGCTCTTGCCGATCCCGCCCAGTCCATGAATCGCCCGCGTCCCGGGCACCTGGGTGACCGTAGCCTCCCCCTCGGCGGCCAGCAGCCGGCGCAGCTCAGCGAGTTCGTCCTGGCGTCCGACGAATACGCCGGAAGCGGACCCGGGCAGGTTCCCGGCCCCCGGCGGCGCCTCAATCTCCTTGGCCCAGCGCACCGCCTCGGCCGGCAACATCACCACCTGGGCGCCGTCCCCGGTGATCGCCACACCGACACCACCGCCCACCGCCACGGACCGCGGACCCGTCGCCTGCGGACCGCCGTCCCCGGCTACCGCACCGTCTGTCATGGCTGGATCGTTGTGTTGTCCCCGGTGACGGCCGTGGTGATGGTCTTGGCGGCGATCGATCGCTCACCCGACGCCGTCACGTTCACCGTCTCGCCGGAAGCGGGCAGCATCCGGGCCAGCTCGGCCAGCAACTCGGCGTCCTCACGCAGAGCGCGCTTGATCTGCTGGCGCACAGCGGCTGCCGCGTCCGCATCGTCCGGCGCTTCGGCCGCGTCCTGGACCGCGGCCTCCAGCTCCGCCCGGCCCTGCTCGCCACGCCGGCGCCACACCGCTTGCAGGATCCGCCGCCCCAGATTCGCCGTGGCATCCACCGCCGCGCTCTCCGCCCGGGAGAACACCGCCACCCCGTACGCGCTCACCGCAGTCGACAGATACGGCCCCGCCTGCTCCACCAACTGCACAATCTCGGCGCTCACTTGACCCCCCGGGTCTTCATGGCTACAGGTGACCCAGCCTAGGAACACACCCCCCACTCACACAGCCCAAACGCCCAAGCCACTCCGAGCGGTTCCACCGCCGAGCAGCTGAGAGAACCTGGACCGGAGTGACCGATGCCGTAGGCAGGGCTCGCCCTCAGCTTGAGAAGCTGCGAGCTTTTGCAGCCGGTTCGAGCGCTGACCTGAGCGAACATTCACGGCGAGGCCTTGCCGGGCCAGACCGCTTTCACCGTGGTTCCCCGCTGTTCCCCGCTCGATCTGGTGCGGTTGTGGTGCAGGCCGTAGGGAGCCAGAGGTCGTACAGGCGGGACGCGTTGTCAGTGGGCGCGGCTAGGGTCTCAGACGCGCGGCTGGCTCCGAGGTGTCCAGCTCTGTAGAGCAGTTGCATCCCCGGCTCTGTCTGGGGGCGGCCCGGGTCTGGCCCGGGACCTAACCGACGGTCGGGCTTCGTCGATGGCTAAGGAGAGACCTGCCAGCGCCAGCCGCGCACCGAGCATGACGACTGTCAGTGGAGCGGACGCACGCTTTCCAACTGTGTTGGGGGCTCTGAGGCCGTTGAACGGGGCCGTTCACCTGCGTTCACGGGCGGCTGGCCCTCGGGCTTGTGACGGCTCGGGGTCTCGGTTGAACAGTCGTGAACGGGGCTGAATGAGACGGAAACTGAGACGGATGAGCACATAGGGCTGAGGTGTCCGACCTGCCAGATTGCTGGTCTGGCGGCTTCGTCCATACGAGGATGCTGCCATGCGCCGCGCAGACGAAGAGGCAGAGCCGCTCAGGTTGATCCGCCGCTACGTCACGCCCGACCGGCGGTATCTCAAACTTGGCGGCAGCCTTCTCGGGATGAGCGGACGTGACCGAACGAAGTTCCTCCGGAAGCTAGGCCAGGCTGCCGGTGAGATCAGTCCTCGTGAACTGAGCACGCTGCTCGACCGAGGGTGGCGCGAGCGCAAGACGGCAGCCTGGCTCGTCGCCGTGGCCGGCAGATCTGAGTTCCGGGATCGTCTCGGCGAACTCCTACTCGCCAGTGAAGGACCCTACGCAGGGCAGGCATACTGCGTCGCTCTGGCCATCTTCGGCACCCGGGCTGACGCAGACCTCCTGGTCGCCTACCTCGACCGCTACCTGCGCCGCCCAGACCTCTACTACGACCAGGGAGCCGCCCTCGGCGCGCTCCTGCTACTCGACGCGAAGCTCGGTGCCGACAACGCGGCCCGGTTCCTCGCGCCTGTCGGACTCTGGCAGCAGTGGATCGATGGGCCGCCCAGCAAGGACCGTGAAACCCCCGACAACTACCGAGCTTTCATGAGCGAGCTCTGCGCATTCGCGGATGAGGCTGCCAGGAACTGCCCCGGCAGGCTGACATGAGTCCCATGCCGAGGATGGTCGCCACCATCGCTCAGTGCGTTGTGCCCTTAGCTTGGGAAGCTTGGGTCCCACCGGGCCTATAAGGCTGCTGGCCTGCTGCGGATCGGCGTCAAGCCTTGTGGGCGCGCGGGGTGGGTGACCGCCGTTCCCCGTGGTTCCCCGCAGTATCTGGCACGGGTCTGGCACGCCGCTCAGTGTGGTCCTGGCGGCTTGGGGACGTCCTTGTCGATCAGACCGTTGATGAACTCGACTGCGAACCGGTGCGCGTGGGGTGACACGTCGGCAGGTTCCTCGGCGTACCAGCGGAAGGACTCCAGTCTCTGTTCCGCCTCGTTCAACCAGTGGGGCAGGCGGTGTAACTCCCCCTCACTCAGCCTGATCGCGGCTTGATGAACCCACGCCTCGTCCGGCCCGGCGTAGCTCCCCAGGGCACTGACAGCCAGCTCTACCAAGTCGGCCGCGAAGACGGCCTGGCATAGATTGCGGGTGTCAGGGGAGACCGGCATACGCCGAGCATGCGGCGTGCGGGGTGGTAAGGCAAGACAGAGTCGTCACGGGCTGGTGCACTCCTAATGCCTACCTGTCTTCTTGCCCTGGGTCTTGCCGGGGACCCTGAGTATCTGCTGCTTCCCAGCTCAGGGGCTGTGCACCCGTGCACCTAGTCGTCAACGTTGGTCGTCGTTGGCCGCTGTTGAGCAACCTCGGACGGCCCAGGGCCGGCCCGGCTTCGGCCCACTCGACTGACGGCTGGGGCCTTCGACACGCACCGTCTGAACCTCAGCCGACGATAGTCAGCCACAGTGGCGGGTCTGCCGACCGAGCACGTTCGCGTGTGCCTCGCGGTACCCCCGCCGGCCTCGGCCGCGCTATCTGCTTTGTCGTCGGCTGAAGCAAGAAGTGCTGTGATCGGGGGCCCCTGCGGGGCCCCCGATCTGCCCGTCACACCTGTAACCGGCTACGACCTCTCGCGAACGATCAAAAAGATGATCGCGATCAGCAGCAGCGACATCGGCTCCATCTGGCAGTCTCCCTTGCTCATGTCTCGACACTTTTGATCGAGACTGCGAGTTACGGGAGACCAGCACTTGGCACTCCGAGCGGGCCCATTCTGCCATCAAAGACCGTCCTGTGGCGACTCGTTGACGTACATAACTGCGTACCGCAGTCTGAACGCCCCTGCCGGACAGTGAGGTGCCGACGGGAGCACCCCCGGTTCAACCTGCATGAGGCCACGTGAGCGATCAGAGTGTCACCCAGGATGCCGCAAGTGTGACACAAAACGTCATGCAAACCCTTGTGTCAGTTAAGAGCGGCGACACGATTAACTGGAATTCCCCCATCCGGGAGACGTTCATTTACACGGAGCTGCCGTTTTGGCTGATGATCCCAGAAGGGGATATGGAAATCGAATGGCGTGGACATGCATTTCAAGTGAGAGTGTGCCCATCGTGGCGTGAAGTTTTCTTCCAGCAGGTCACCGATTCGCGTGCCACTGTTTATCATCACGGCCCCCGTGGCTTCGGCGACTGGACGCCGGACGCCGAAGCCGCCGAGTTTATCGAGATGCACAATGTTAAATGGCTAGAGCGCCCCTGCAAGACTGTCGTAAGGATTGCAGTCCAAGCCCACTCGGATGCGTTTGAATTGCGCGCGCACGTAGCCCTCCCTCGAGCTCACTACGACCTGGAAAGTTACTGGGCATCTCTGTGCGAGGCACACGTGCCGGTATTGAATGAGCTAATTCAGCGGTACAGGCTTGCAACCTATGATTATTTTGCATACGAGGTGAGCCCGTGGGATGTGCCCATTTGGTACCTAAAACACACGGCAATCGGGAAGGTTCTCATCTCCCCCTATAAAGCATGGGACCAAAAGCCCGATGTTTACGATGACCTGAAGGGCCTGAAGGCAAGTCCAAAGAAGATGCAATACGCGTCACTGGATGACCTTTCTGGGGCATCGAAGGAGGAGGCCACTCCGGGCGAGTTCGATCTTCTTGATGCCAGGTCGCTCATGGAGCGCGGTGACTACACAGGGGCCGTGCGTCGAACTGTGACTGCCGTGGAGACGCTTACTGAATGGAGCCTCTCTTGCCACTACCTGCAAAGTCATTCAGAAGAAGAGGCCAAGAAAATGGTGAAGAAGACGAAGGGAGACTTCGCGCAGCGCCTGACGGAGTGGCAGAACGTTAGCGGAAAGATTCTTAGTGACGTGTTGATCAAAGAGTTTGCGAAGACCCGTAAAACCAGACATCAAATTGTCCATGCCGGGCGTCGCCTTACGCATGAACATCGCGGTATGGCTCAGCGGTCAGTTGACACCGGGCGTTGGCTTTTCAATCACATCGAAGATATTCCTCACCGGGCGCGCCTGAGAGACTATGGGACTATTAAAGCAGTAGGGCGAATTGCCCTCTCGCCTCGTTTCCCCGTCACCCTCAGGGATGGCGGGTTTTTGGTCGAGGCAATCAGTTGAGTCAGTAGACACCTGGAAAGGAAGTGGGCGGAGTCTCAATGACCGAGTCAAGGCGACGGACGCCGACCGATGTGCGGCCGACGCCCGTGTAGGCCAAGGCTTTGAGGTCTGACCTTATCCTTATCAGGTCGATCACGGGGTCTCTGGAACGCGGTCAACCCGGCTCCCGCCTCGCCTGCCGGTCCGTCGACGTTCGGCGGTGTTCGGCACTGTCCGGCCCTGTTGGTGTCAGGTGCTGGTGTCAGCGAAGAGGGGCGCCCTTGACACGCGACCATCGGTGCCACTGGCCAGTCAGGAACCGGTTGCAAGCCATGAGGAGAGCAAGGCACAGCACCAGCAAGCCCAGTGCCTGGAATAGCTCAACACTCAAGCCCCGATGGGAAACGACAAGCAGGCCGGATGCCAGAAAGAGCACCACGGTAGCCAGGGTGAGAACGAATGCGAAGAACTTAACCAGTGGACGCAATGCGTACATGCTCGCCTCTCGGTTCGACTCAGTGTCCGGGACGCTAGCAGTCTGACTATCTACCTTCGCTACCCGCCTCAACCCAACACTCGCCCAGCTCCCATCCCGTACGCCGTCGACCCACACACCGTGGAGCAGGCGTGGTTCCTGGCGTCCAGGTGGAGCGCGCCACTGTACGAACGACCTGGACGCCAGGGGCCGCGTCTGCTCGGCTCTGCCTGGGGCGACGGTGGGCGGGATGGGAGCACCCCGCGCACGCCACTACGGACCCGCAGCCGGGAACGGCGCCCCCTCCATCCCGGTGCCGGCCGATCCCCCGCCGGAGGCATCGTTCTGACGGTGGCCGCTCCCGTCGGCACTCGCCTTGTGGTCTCGGCTCGCTGCTATGCGCGCGGCACGGACACCGGCCGGGCTGGAGCGGGGCGGAGACAGGAGCGCAGGCCCGGCCGGGGGCCGGGCCGCGCGCGGTGAGCGGAGCGAGCCGCCTTGAACCAGTAGAGAAAGTTGTAACTCAGTCTGTCGGGCGGGGCTTGAAGTCGTACGCGCACGCTGGCAGTTCGGCCACCTGCCGGTGTGCGAGTGGCAGGAAGAGCACCGGTCGTATCGTCCAGGTGATGCGGGTCTGGGCGTGGGTCACTGACACTGTGCACGGCTCGGCGCGCAGCAAGGCTCGTCGGGTCTCGATGCGGTCCTCGTAGAGCCACTCCCACGCCTCGTCCGAAGCGTCCGAGTCCAGGGCCGGCGAGATGGTGCGGAGCGCGACCGCGACCCATCGGTCGGCCTGTGGTGCCGAGTAGGCGTCGAAGGATGCATGGAGGACCGGCCCCTGCTCCTGGGTGAGGTCCTCCGTCCAGCACTCGCACCAGAAGCCGCGGCGGAGGGGGTGGCTCAGCACGGGTGACCTCCCCGCCAGGCATCCGCGTACAGCTCCGCAGTCACCGTGCAGCCCTGCTCGCTGTCGTGGACGACGACCCGGTGCGCGATCGCGCTGACCATGCCCAGTCCCCGCCCGTGCTCGGCGTCCTCGACCTGGTGCAACTGGTCCTCGACCTTCGGGGCCGTAGCCGTACCGCCGTCGTCCGTGACCGAGACCGCGACCACCTGACCGGAGACCGCGACGGCCAGGCGGAAGCTGCCGTGCTCCCG
The DNA here is from genome assembly GCF_042672505.1 of Streptomyces sp. NPDC127190. Classification (NCBI taxonomy): domain Bacteria; kingdom Bacillati; phylum Actinomycetota; class Actinomycetes; order Kitasatosporales; family Streptomycetaceae; genus Streptomyces; species Streptomyces sp. NPDC127190. The sequence goes on along the minus strand of NZ_JBHXVE010000019.1, from coordinate 122,578 downwards.
GCCGCTGGCGGTGTGGAGGATCGCGTTCGCGCTCAGCTCGCTGACGATCAGCTCGGCGTCCTCCGCCAAGGGCGAGCCCCGCAGGATGTCCCGGGTCCAGCGGCGGGCCCGGCTCACTTCTTCCGGGAATCCTGGGCAACTCAGCCCCCAGACCCGGGCTGTACTCGTATACTCGTGCATACAAGTTCCTTCGTGCTGGTAGGCCGCCATGTGCAGCGGGTTCGGGCTAGACGAGTTTCACGCCGTCATGGGCGCGAACGGCCGGCGGGGACGCCGCGTCGAGTGCGTCAAGGACGCGGATCGCGTACGCCTCGTCGGCAAGCTCGGTGACCTCTTCGCGGGTGACCCAGCGCAGGGCGCGGGTCTCGTCACCGGTGGTGGGCGTGCCGTCGGCGGCTTCGCAGCGGAAGACCAGGGAGACGATCAGGCCCTTCATGTTCTTGTAGACGCCGGTCAGGGTCGCCGGGAGGGCGATCTTGATGCCGGTCTCTTCGAGGACTTCGCGCTGGAGGGCTTCCGGGATGGTCTCCTCGCGTTCGAGGACACCGCCCGGCGGCTCCCAGTGACCGTTGTCCCGGCGCTGAATCAGGAGGGCCCGGCCTTGGTCGTCCACGACGACCCCGGCGACGCTCACGGAGTGCGGGCGTTCTGTGCTCACGTTCCTCGGCCCTCTCGGCTGACTAGGCTCTCCACCGTAGCAACACCACTCGCCCACTCGTCTAGATACCTAAAGGAGTACAAGTGAGCCCTCTTCCCTCGGGCCTCCTTGGTGATCTCGACCCCACGAGCGATCGTGCGGTCTTCCGGCAGATCGCCGACCAGTTGCGCGAAGCCATCGACCGTGGGCGATTCCGCGAGGGTGAGAAGCTGCCCTCCGAAGCCGATCTCGTCGACCACTTCGGGGTGTCCCGGATGACGGTCCGCAACGCCTTCTCCATCCTCCAGGGCGAGGGCCTGGTCCACGCCGAGCACGGCCGGGGAGTCTTCGTACGACCACGACCGCCTGTGCGACGGCTCGCCTCCGACCGCTTCGCCCGGCGGCACCGGGAGCAGGGCAAGTCCGCGTTCATCGTGGAAGCCGACGCGGCCGGCAGTCACCCCCAGGTCGACAGCCTGGAGGTCAAGGAGGAGAAGGCCAGCCAGGACATCTCCACCCGGCTCGGGTCCGTGCGGCGGGTCCTGGCCCGTCGGCGCCGGTACCTGCTCGACGGGAAGCCGGTCGAGTTCGCCACCTCCTACCTCCCGCTCGACATCGCGCGCGGCACCCCGATCGCCGAGCCGAACCCCGGCCCCGGTGGCATCTACGCCCGCCTCGAAGAACTGGGCCACCACCTCGACCACTTCGAGGAGGAGATCCGCGCCCGGATGCCCTCCCCGACCGAGGTGAAGACGCTTCGGCTGGCAGCTGGTGTTCCGGTCATCCATCTCATCCGGACCGCCTTCGACACGGAGGGACGGGCGGTCGAAGTCTGCGACACAGTGATGGCGGCGGATGCCTACGTCTTGTCGTACCAGCTCCCGGCGACTTGATCGGGTGGTTTGCGGTGGTGCGCGGGGACGCTCTCCCGAACTCGTACACCCCAACGCGCCAACTCGTATAGACGAGTGGGCAAGTTGTGTGGCAAGGTAATCCTGCGATCCCCAGCAAGGGGCTCGCAGGACCCACCTTGTATAGACGAGTAGATAGGAGTGTGCCTTGCGCACCATCCGCGTGGAGACCTCGGCCGCGACGATCCTTCTCACCGAAACTCCTGAGCCGAAGGTCCGTGACCGGCAGACCGGCGAGATCGCCAAGGACGCCAACAGCGGTGAGGCGCTGATGACCATCGGCGTCGTCTACATCGAGGACGGCGAGTCGTCGCTCATCAAGGTCACCGTTCCGGAAGGCGGCATCTCCGAGGGGCTGACCCTCGGGGCACCGGTCTCGCTGCCCGGCCTCGTCGCCCGGCCGTGGGAGTCCGTGTTCAACGGCCAGCAGCGCCACGGCATCGCCTACCGGGCCGCCGCCGTCACCCCGGCCGCCTTCCCGGCCGTCACCGGGGCTGCCGCCTGATGTCCGAGCTGGCGACGCTTCTCGAAGTGGGTGGTCCCCTCGCCGCACTCGGCGGCGGGACCGCCTACGCCCGGGCCAGGCACCCCCGGCTGTACTGGTCCGCCGTCGGCCTGCCGGTGTCCACCGTCCGGTTCCTCGGCTCGTACGGCTCGGTCATGGAAGCGTGCGGTCTGACCGTGCCTCCCTCCCGGCTGCGGGTCCTCGCCCACAAGGCCATGAGCCGCCGCGAGATACGGCCCGTACCGCCGCGTCGGGGGGTCATCCGGCCCACCTCGACCGGGCTCCGGGTCCGCCTCCGGCTCGCCCCGGGGCAGGAACCGGCGGACATCGCGGCCTCCGCCGAGCGGTTACGGCACGCCTGGGGCGTCCACGCCGTGTACGTCACCACCGTCAAACCGGGCGTGGTCGAACTGCGGCTCGTCGGCTTCGACGTCCTCCGGCGGGTCCGGATGCCGCGCAAGCTCGGCGGCGGCTTCCTGAAGGTGCCGGTAGCTCTCCGGGAGGACGCCGTCCCCTTCGTACGGGACTACCTCACCATCCCGCACCAACTCACCCTCGGCGCCACCCTGTCGGGCAAGTCCATGTACCTGCGGCACCTGATCACCGGACTCGCCCGTCAGCCCGTCGCCCTGGTCGGTATCGACTGCAAGCGCGGCGTCGAGCTGGCCCCCTTCGCCCCTCGCCTCTCGGCGCTCGCCACCGAACCGGAAGAGGCCGCCGAGCTGCTGCCCGTGCTGGTCAAGGAGATGGAGGACCGCTACGACCTGATCAAGACCAGACAGGGCATCGCCCCGGAGACCCCCAACGAAGACATCACCTCCGACATCTGGGGACTGCCCGACAGGGAACGCCCGGTACCCATCGTGCTGTTCGTGGACGAGGTCGCCGAACTCTTCCTCGTGGCTACCAGGAAGGAAGAGGAACTCCGCGACGAGATGGTCACCCAGCTCATCCGCCTCGCCCAGCTCGGCCGCGCCGCCGGCATCTACCTGGAGGTGTGCGGACAGCGCTTCGGCGCCGAACTCGGCAAGGGCGCCACCATGCTCCGCGCCCAGCTCACCGGCCGCGTCTGCCACCGCGTCAACGACGAAGCCTCCGCCAAGATGGCCCTCGGCGACATCGCACCCGAAGCGCCCTACGCGGCCTGCTCCATCGCCCCTGAGCTGCCCGGCCTTGCCGTGGCGGGCGACACCTCCGGCGGCTGGTCCCGCATCCGCCCGCCGTACCTCTCGCTGGGCGATGCCGCCGAAATCTGCCGCCGCTCGTCGTCGCTGGTGCCCGACCTGCCCGCGCTCAAGCGCTTCCGGCCCGACGTACCGGAGCAACCGGTCGAGACCGCGCCCCCGGCCGTCCTGCCGCATCCGCTGACCGACTGACCTTCCCCGCCCGACCCCGGAAGGAGCCGCACATGCGCGCTCGCCCGGCCCGTATCGACGCGGTGCTCGTCCAGGCGCTCATCGCCGCCGCGCTGTCCTTCGCCCACCTCCACGACGTCGCCGTGGCGGCCGGACAGGACGGCTGGAAGGCATGGGCCTACCCCGTCTCCGTCGACCTGCTGCTCGTCGCCGCCTGGCGCCGACTGCGCTCCGGTACGACCAGAGCGGCGGCCTGGTCCTGGTTCGTCATCGCACTCGCCGCATCCCTGGGTGCCAACGTCGCCACCGCCGGCCTCCTGGACCTGGGCGACGTCCCCGCCTGGCTGCGCATCCTCGTCGCCGGATGGCCCGCCCTCGCCTTCCTCGGCGGAACGCTCCTCGCCCACTCGACGCCCGACACCGCCCCGGACAGCAAGGTCACCGACGACCAGGAGTACGACCCCGAACCCACACCCGACCCGCCTGCCCAACCCACCACCGAGATGCCACCGCAACCCCCGCTCGCGCCCGTCCCATCCGCCTTGGTCGCCCACGCCCGCAAGGTCGCCGCCGAACACCACGCCCGCACCGGCGCCCCGATCGACACCCCGACTCTTCGCGCCCGTCTCGGCGTCCCGGCTCCCATGGCCGAAGCCATCGCCACCCACCTCTGAGAGGAGACCCATGGCCAGCAACCACAACTTCCGCAACGTCACCCGGATCGGCCCCGTCCAGGTCGGCACCGCCTACGACCACCGGGGCCGCGAGAAGCACACCGCCGCCTGTACCGCCCCGCGCTGCGGCTTCTCCGCCGACTACGACAGCCGCGCCGCCGCCGAACTGGCCGCCCGCACCCACCGCTGCCCCGTCCGCTGAAAGGACTCCGACCACCGTGACCGTCAGTCTGCCGCTCGTCGTCGTCCTCGGCTTCTTCGCCTGGGGAGCGATCAAGTTCCTCGGCGTACGCCCCTGGATCGTCGTCCTGATCGCCCTCTTCGGCTTCTGGCTCTCGCACACCTTCCTGGCTCCCGCCATCGAGTCCGGTACGCGGTCCGGCGTGGACGTCGTAAACGGCTCACATGACTAGACGAGTAGATAAGGAGGTGCCAACCGTGTTCCTGCCCAAATACCCGGACAACCCCACCCCTCCGCCCACCTACGCCCACGCCCCGACCCACCCGGCGCCGACCCGGCGCTCCCTCCCGTCGATCCCCCTCGACCAGCGGACGGTCCTGGCCGTGCTCGTCGGCGGAGTCGTCCTGACCGCGCTGCTGGCCGCCGTCGCCGTCACGGCCATCTCGGTGGCCGTCGCCGCCGTGGTCCTGCGCTCGCTGCTCCGCGACCACTACCGCCGCTGACGCACAGCGCCCGGCACCCGGGGCGGCCACGACACCGCCAAGCATCCGGCCGCCCCGGGCCCCTCCCTCCTGACCGATCCAGCCAGAAGGAGACCGCCATCTTCACCCGCACCACCCCGCCCCCGCTCCCGGAACTCGCGAGGCTGGCCGAACACGGCACCCTGCCCGGCATGGTCCAGCAGTTGTCCGGGCTCGGCGGCTGCACCAACCCGATCCGCCTCGACGGCCACCGCACGGAGTACGACCTCGACACCACCACGGGCGAGATCGGCCGCGTCCTGCACCACCTGGACTCGGCCACCCTCCCCGCCGGTCAACTCCTCGTCCGCTGCAACAACCGCCGCACCACCCGCTGCCCGGCCTGCGCCGAGACCTACCGCCGCGACACCTTCCACCTGATCACCGCCGGACTGCGCGGCGGCAAGGGCATCCCCGAACAGGTCGCCGCCCACCCCCGTGTCTTCGCCACCTTCACCGCCCCCGGCTTCGGTTCGGTCCATAACCGCCGCACCGACGGCCGCCCCTGCCGCTGCGGCGCCCACCACGCCCAGGAGGACGACCTCCTCGGCACCCCGCTCTCCCCGGCCACCTACGACTACGAAGCCGCCGTCCTCTGGAACGCCCACGCCGGTCAGCTCTGGCGGCGCTTCTCCACCTACCTCCGCCGGGAGATAGCCAAGCGCGCCGGCCTGTCCCAGCGCCGGTTCCGCGACCATGCCCGGGTCTCCTTCGCCAAGGTCGCCGAGTACCAGAAGCGCGGAGCCGTCCACTTTCACGCGGTCATCCGCCTCGACGGCCCCGGCGGCGGACACACCCCGCCCCCGCCCTGGGCGACAGCAGAACTCCTCACCGACGCCATCGAGGCCGCCGTCGGCAAGGCCCGCGTCGACGGCCCCCTCCTCGACGGCCGCGCCCACACCTTCGCCTTCGGCCGCCAGCTCGACATCCGTACGATCCGCTCCGCCGACCTGAGCGACGGCCAGGAGCTGACCGAGCGGGCCGTAGCCGCGTACATCGCCAAGTACGCCACCAAAGGAGCCGAGACCGCGACGGGAGCCCTCGACCGCCCGTTGAAGTTCGCCGCCGAACTCGCCCAGCTCGACCTCAGCGACCACGCCCGCCGACTCATCCGCACCGCTTGGACCCCCGGCGCCCGCAAGGACCTGGAACACCTCCGCCTGCGCGCCTGGGCCCACATGCTCGGCTTCCGCGGCCACTTCTCCACCAAGTCCCGCCGCTACTCCACCACCCTCGGCACCCTCCGCGACGCCCGCGCCCAATGGCGCCGAGCACAAGCCGCAGCGACCAACGGCCCGGAGACCGACACGACGTACGTCCTCGCCCACTGGGTCTTCGCCGGAACCGGCCTCAGCCCCGCCGAAGCCTGGCTCGCTGCCTCCCTCGAACCCGCTCCCGGAACGGAAGGAGAACCCACCCATGCGTGACGACGAGCTGCTGACGGTCCCGGACGTCATGACGCGTCTCAAGCTCGGCCGCTCCACGGTCTATGACCTCATCCGCTCCCGGCGTCTTCCCTCGATCACCATCGGCCGGTGCCGCCGTATCCCGGCACGGGCGGTCCGCGAATACATCACCACCGAACTGGAGGCGGCCGCCTGATGGCCCAGCAACGCAAGCGCAATCCCAACGGCGCCGGCACCATCACCAAGCGCAAGGACGGCCGGTTCCAGTGCGCGGTCTACGTGCTCCAGCCGGACGGCACCCGCGCCCGCAAGTTCGCCTACGGCAAGGACTGGGCGGAATGCGACGCCAAGCGCCGGGCACTGCTCGACAAGGTGGACCAGGGCGTGCCCGTGCCCACCAAGTCGGCCAAGCTCTCGGAGTGGCTGCCGTACTGGCTGGAGCACTTCATCAAGCCCAACCGGAAGCGGACGACGTACAGCAAGTACGCGATGCACGTGCGCCTCTACCTCGTGCCGCTGCTCGGCTCCAAGAGCCTGGAGGCGCTGGGTCCCCGCCATGTGCGGACGTTCGTCGCCGAGGTGTCTCGCCGGGCATCCCCGGCTACAGCCAAAGAGGCGCACCGCGTGCTGCGGACCGCCCTCACCGCGGCCTGCCGTGAGGAGCTGGTGGTGCGGAACGCCGCCTCACTCGTGGAGGCCCCGAAGGTGCCCCGCCGCGAGCTGACCCCATGGACCCTCGAAGAGACGCTGACGTTCCTGGAGCACGCCCGCCGCGATCCGTTGTACGCCGCCTTCGTCCTGGCGGTCTCCATGGGCCTGCGGCGAGGCGAGATCCTCGGGCTCCGCTGGTCGGACGTGGACCTCGACCATCGCGTGCTGCGGGTCAGCAAGCAGGTGCAGCGCGTCGGCGGGGAGCTGTACGAGGACAGCACCAAGAGCGGCCGGGCGCGTCCCGTGCCCCTCCCGCTGATCTGTCTGGCGGCGCTTCGCTGGCACCGGATGCGGCAGATCGAGGCTGCTCGGCTCAAGGGTGCGGAGCTGTCCCCGTCCTCGTACGTCTTCACGACCCGCAACGGCCGTCCGATCGACCCGCAGAACGTCAACCGGTCGTTCTTCCGCATCACCGACGCCGCCGGCGTTCGGCGCATCCGTCTGCACGACGCCCGGCACGGCTGCGCCACGCTCCTCACCGCGGCCGGTGTCGCGCCCCGCGTCGTGATGGAGATCCTCGGGCACAGCCAGATCAGCATCACCATGGACGTCTACACGCACGTGACCTCGGAGACGCAGCGCGAGGCCATCAGCCACATGGATCGCTTGCTCAGGCGCCGTGTCGACCGTGAGTGACCGCCACGGTTGATGTCACCTGTGGATGTCGAAACGCCCCGGACCGATCTCCGGCCGGGGCGTTCTCGCTGTTCAGCGTCAGAGCCCCCTGTCGGATTCGAACCGACGACCTTCGCTTTACAAGAGCGGCGCTCTGACCAGCTGAGCTAAGGAGGCGTGCACACCCTGGGGGTGTGTGCCTGTGCAGTGTACCCACGTCACATGGCCGCCCTGTCGAAAATTTCCGCGAAGTTCACAGGGGACGGGGTAATGACAGAGCGCGTGAACCCCAGGTAGCGTCCTGACCGGTTCACTCGCGTGGACTACACCAACCACCTTCCTACAACGGATCGTCCGGCACGTTCCTGCCGGTAGAAGGGGGCCCATTCACCATGGCCACTGTCACGTTCGACAAGGCGACCCGGATCTACCCGGGTTCCACCAAGCCCGCCGTCGACGGTCTCGACATCGCGATCGAGGACGGCGAGTTCCTCGTCCTGGTCGGCCCGTCGGGCTGCGGCAAGTCCACCTCGCTCCGGATGCTCGCGGGGCTCGAGGACGTCAACGGCGGCGCCATCCGCATCGGCGACCGCGACGTCACGCACCTGCCGCCCAAGGACCGGGACATCGCCATGGTGTTCCAGAACTACGCCCTGTACCCGCACATGACGGTCGCCGACAACATGGGCTTCGCGCTCAAGATCGCCGGCGTCAACAAGGCGGAGATCCGGCAGAAGGTCGAGGAGGCCGCGAAGATCCTCGACCTCACCGAGTACCTGGACCGCAAGCCGAAGGCCCTCTCCGGTGGTCAGCGCCAGCGTGTCGCCATGGGCCGCGCGATCGTCCGCGAGCCGCAGGTCTTCCTCATGGACGAGCCGCTGTCCAACCTGGACGCCAAGCTCCGCGTCTCCACCCGTACGCAGATCGCGTCCCTCCAGCGCCGGCTCGGCATCACCACCGTCTACGTCACCCACGACCAGGTCGAGGCCATGACGATGGGCGACCGGGTGGCCGTGCTGAAGGACGGTCTGCTCCAGCAGGTCGACTCGCCGCGCAACATGTACGACCGCCCGGCCAACCTCTTCGTCGCCGGCTTCATCGGCTCCCCGGCCATGAACCTGGTCGAGGTGCCGATCACCGACGGCGGCGTGAAGTTCGGCAACAGCGTGGTGCCGGTCAGCCGGGAGGCCCTGTCGGCCGCCGCGGACAAGGGCGACCGCACCGTCACGGTCGGCGTCCGCCCCGAGCACTTCGACGTGGTCGAGCTGGACGGCGGCACGGCCGCGTCCCTCTCCAAGGACAGCGCGGACGCCCCGGCGGGTCTCGCCGTCTCGGTGAACGTGGTCGAGGAGCTGGGCGCCGACGGTTACGTCTACGGCACCGCCGAGGTCGGCGGCGAGGTCAAGGACCTGGTCGTCCGTGTCAACGGCCGCCAGGTGCCGGAGAAGGGCGCCACGCTGCACGTCGTACCGCGGCCGGGTGAGATCCACGTGTTCTCGACGTCCACGGGCGAGCGACTCTCCGACTGACCAGCGGTTTCGCACGAAGTTGACGACAAGGGGCCCCGCGGAGCACCGCGGGGCCCCTTTCGTGCGCCTCGGCGCGGAGATATACCCCGGCACAGCGATCATTTCGGGCGGGCCGCGTCAACCCCTTACCCAGAAAGAGGCGCGAGTTCTTCCCCCGAAGGGGTGACTAAATGTCGCCAAATCATTACCGGGCGCTACCCTCACACGCGTGAAGCACTCCACCACCTCACAGACGCGACGCAGCCACCGGGGCCCTGCCCGCCGGGTCGGCCGCACCCTCGCCCTCGTCCTGCCCGTCGTCCTGGTGCTCTCCGGGACCCTCGCGGTCACCCGGGTCAACTGGACGGGAAGCCCCGCCAGCTCGGTGCTCACCGCCACCGACGTCTCCTCGGCGGAGGTCCCCCCGACGGAGGTGCACTCCGGGCCGGTCTCCCGCGCCCCCGAGGACGTCCTCCGCGACAAGCTGATGGACGAGCTCCAGGACGAGAACCCGGGGGTCGTGCTGACCCACCTCCAGCAGGCCGTCAACGGGCACCCCGCGCTGGCCCGGCACTGCTCCACCATCGCCCGCGCCCTCGGCCGGGCCGCCGTGCACATCTACGGCGCCACCCGCGCCCAGTCGTACGCCCGCCCGGTGTGCGACACCGCCTTCGCCTCCGGCGTGCTCGCCGCGCACAGCTGAGGGCCCCGGCCAAGACCCGGTTGGGAAGTCGGTTAACGGCTTCTTAAGGAGGCGCCGCCACCGGCCGGGCCGAGCGGGGCGCGACGTACAGTGCGGTCATGACCCATCCGAACGCCGCGTCGCGCCCCACCCAAGCCGTGATCCTGGCCGGGGGCCAGGGCTCCCGGCTGCGTCCGTACACCGACGACCGGCCCAAGCCGATGGTCGAGATCCCCGGCACGGGCACTCCGATCATCGGGCACCAGCTCGCCTGGCTCGCCGAGGAAGGCGTGACGGACGTGGTGGTCTCCTGCGGCCACCTCGCCGACGTCCTCCAGAAATGGCTGGACTCGGCCGACCTTCCCCTCTCCGTCCGCACGGTCGTGGAGACGGAGCCGCTCGGCCGCGGCGGCGGTCTCAAGTACGCCGCGGCGCATCTGCCGCACCCCGACCGGCCGTGGTACGCCACCAACGGCGACATCTGGACCCGCTTCTCGCTGCGGGACATGGCCGACTTCCACACCGAGCGGGACGCCGTCGCGACGCTCGCGCTGGCGCGTCCGCGGATTCCGTGGGGGGCGGTGCAGACCGACGGGTTCGGTCGCATCACCGACTTCATCGAGGCCCCGCAGTCGACGTTCGAGATCAACGCGGGCGTGTACGTCTTCTCCGCCGCGTTCGCCGGTCTGCTGCCCGAGCGGGGCGACCACGAACGGACCACCTTCCCCGGCCTGGCCCGAGAGCTGAAACTGGCCGGCTTCACCATCCCCCAGGGCTCCTACTGGCGCGCCATCGACACGGCGAAGGACCTGTCGGAAGCGGCAAAGGAACTGGCCTCCCTGGGCCGCTAGCCCCCCCCCTACGCCCCACCACTCCCCCACACACATCGCCCAGGCCCCCCTGCCCCGGGGGCCTCTGCGGAGCCGGCCGCGCTTGGGCGGTGACCGCCCGGCGCGGGAATCCCCGGGGCCGCGCTCCCCAGGAGCACGGCCCCGCGCGCTGAAAGCCCCCTCCCGGTACCGCCACCGGGGGCGCCGCCCGGGCCAAGGAGCCTGCCGCCCCGGCGGTAGCCGCGCAGTGTCGGAATCGCCGGGCTCGCCGGCCCCGGGGCACACGGTCCCCGTCGCTGGAAGGGCGGCCCCCTGCCGCCATCGGCCGCCCTGGACTGCGGCCCGGGCCGGTGGCGCGGGGCACCCGGCGTCGTACCTCTGGTGCTGTCGCCACCTGTGTGGCCGGGTGCCGTCGGGTGGGCAGGAGTCGGCCGCCTCGGGCGGTAGCCCCACGGGGCCGGAGCGCGGCCCCGCGCGCTGCCCGCCGTACCGCCGCCGGGGGCGCCGCTGCGGCCCGGGGCCCGGTGGCCGGCCGCCGACGTGCGCCCACCCGTCGCCATATCGCCCGGGGCGCCAAGAAGCCTGCCACCCCGGGAGTGGCCGCCCGGGGGCCGGGCGCGCAGTCCCGGGCGTTGAAAGGGCCCCCGTACCTGAAGTGGTGCGGGGGCCCTTTGGGTGGGGTGGGGTTAGCCCAGGAGGCCGCCTACCAGGCCGGGTTGGCCGGACGAGGAGGCGCCGCCGGAGGGGCCGCCTGTGGTCGAGCCGGTGGTGCTGGTGCCGCCCGTGGAGGTCGGGCCCGCCGTGGTGGCCGCCGGGGCGCCGCCGGTCGGGGCGGACCGGCGGGGCGGGATCTGGCCGGTGGTGCCCTGGGTCTGGCTGGGCGTGATGGTCGTACCGCCCGTGGTGTGCGTCGCGCCCGGGGTCGTCGCCGCGCCGGAGGGGCTGGCGCCCGCCGTGGCGCCGACCGTGGGGGTGGCCGTCGGGGCCTTGCTGTGCCGCTGGCCGGGCCGCTGCGGGAGCGGGGAGCCGGGGAGGTTGTTGCGGGGGGCCTCGCCGGGGCCGGGGACCACGACACGGCTGGAGTCGCGGACGGCGCCGCCGAGCAGCGAGCCGACCAGCAGGGTGAGGCCGACGGTGATGGCGGTGATGAGGGCGCCGCGGCGCAGCACGAAGCGGCGCAGCTCCCAGATGTCGGCGCGCGGGCCGAGCCGGCGCCAGGCGCCCGCCGCGAGCCGGCCGTCCACCGAGTAGACCGGGGCACCGGCGATGATCAGCGGGGACCAGGCGGCCATGTAGATGATGTCGGGGGCGTCGTACGCGGGGACCGTCTTCCAGCTGACCGTCACGATCAGCGCGGCGGAGAGCAGGGCGCCGACGACCGCGGCCACCCGCTGCCAGCAGCCGAGGACGGTCAGGACGCCGACCACCACCTGGAGGAAGGCGATGAGCAGTCCGACGCCGACCGGGTGGTGCAGGGCGGTCTGGCGCAGCGGTTCGGCGACGTCCCAGGGGTGCAGGGTGTTGAGCCACTTGACCATGGAGCCGCGCTTGCCGCCGTCGAAGTAGACGGGGTCGCACAGCTTGCCCATGCCGGCGTAGATGGAGATGAAGCCGAGGAAGATGCGCAGCGGGAGCAGGACGACGCCGAGGTTCATCCGGCGGCCGGGGTAGTACGCGTGCCGGGCCGGGTCGTCGCCCTGGCGGCGGAGGGGACGCGGGTCGGCGTAGTCGTCGTATCCGGCGTCCGCGTAGCCGGCGTCCGCGTAGCCGGCGTCCGCGTACCCGTCGTCCGCGTAGCCGGCGTCCGCGGCGTCCGTGCCTGCGCCCGCGGGGTCGTCGTAGGCGCTGGTCACCGTGCGCATGTGCGGCAGCAGGCGGGTGCCCTCGGCCTCGGCGGGGGTGCGCTGGTGGCCTACGACGGGGGTCTCGACGGTCTGGTCGAGCGCGTCGTAGGTGTCGGCGTACCCGGCCGGGACGCGCGGGATGACCTGGGTGGCGCCCGGCTCGGCGTCCTCGGCGTGGCGGACGCTGCTGCCCCGCACCGCCTGGAGGAGCCGGTGCGCGCCGGTGTCGTCCGGGGCGGACTTGCCGCTCCACACGACGGGACGGCGGCGGCCGCCGGCGCCCGCCACGCCCGCCGTACCGGCGACGGGCGTCCGGGCGGTGTTCTGGGCGGCGCTCAGATGCCGGGCGATCCGCGGGGATTGGGGCCGCTTCGCCGATCCGCCCAGCTGCACGCGGAAGCTGGCGTGATTGACGATGATCTGCGCCGGATCGCTCGGCACCTTCACCATGCTCAGCGCGGGAGCGTCATCGGGCCCGGAAGCGAATCCGGAGCGGAATCCCGAGGAGCGGTCCCCCGTGGGTGTGCGGGGTGTTCTGGTGTCCACACTCATCTAACCGAGTGACGTGGAGTTAGGACACTGCTTTGACCGCCCGGATGTGTCCGGACCCCGTCAAAGCACCGTCGAACACCCCATGGACACCGGAATTACCCCGCACGGGTGAAATTCCGGACAGGTGTTCAGCTCCGCCTGCGCGCCGCTTCGTACAGCACGATGCCCGCGGCCACACCGGCGTTCAGCGACTCGGCGCCGCCCGGCATCGGGATGCGGACCCGGATGTCGCAGGTCTCGCCGACCAGCCGGGACAGGCCCTTGCCCTCGCTGCCGACCACGATGACGACCGGGCCCTGGAGCGCGTCCAGCTCGCCGAGTTCGGCCTCGCCGTCCGCCGCCAGGCCGACGACCGTGAGACCGGCCTTCTTGTACGCCTCCAGCGCCCGGGTGAGGTTGGTGGCGCGGGCGACCGGCGTGCGGGCGGCCGTACCGGCGGAGGTCTTCCAGGCGCCGGCGGTCATCCCGGCCGAACGGCGCTCGGGCACGACCACGCCGTGCCCGCCGAAGGCGGAGACCGAACGGACGACGGCGCCGAGGTTGCGCGGGTCGGTGACCCCGTCGAGGGCGACGACCAGCGGGTCCGCGCCCTCGTCGGCCGCCGCGTCGAGCAGGTCCTCGGGGTGCGCGTACTCGTACGGCGGGACCTGGAGGACCAGGCCCTGGTGGTTGAGGCCGTTCGTCATCCGGTCCAGCTCGGGACGCGGGGCCTCCATGAGGTTGATGCCGCCGCGCTCGGCGGCCAGCTGGAGGGCCTCGCGGACCCGCTCGTCGTTGTCGATGAACTGCTGGACGTAGAGGGTGGAGGCGGGCACCCCCTCGCGCAGCGCCTCGACCACCGGGTTACGGCCGACGACCAGCTCGGAGGCGGACTTGCCGCCGCGGCCGCGGGGCGCGGGGCGCCGTACCGTCTGCTTGGCCTTGGCGTTGGCGATGCGGTTCTTCTTGTGGCCCTTGCGCATCTCGGCGGGCGGGGTGGGGCCCTTGCCCTCCAGGCCCTTGCGCCGCTGGCCGCCGCTGCCGACCTGCGCGCCCTTCTTGCCGGACATGCGGCGGTTGTTGGTGGCCATGACCTACCTGTTCTCTACGGAAGTGTGTGCGTACGTCTATGCAGTGTGCCGCCCGGAGGGCCGGGCGGCACAATCGATCTTCTGATCGGGGGCGGAGTCAGCGGGACCCGAGGGTCCAGCGCGGCCCCTGCGGGCTGTCCTCGATGACCAGGCCGGCCTGACCGAGCTGGTCGCGGATGGCGTCGGCGGTCGCCCAGTCCTTGCGGGCCCGGGCGGACTCGCGCTGCTCCAGGACGAGCCGGACCAGGCTGTCGACCACGCCGTGCAGGTCCTCGCTCTGCTCCGCCTCCCCGGCCCACTGCTCGTCCAGCGGGTCCAGGCCGAGGACGGCGAGCATGGCCCGCACCTCGGCCATGCGGGCGACGGCGGCTTCCTTGTCGTCGGCGGCCAGCGCGGCGTTGCCCTGCCGGACCGTGGTGTGCACGACGGCGAGGGCCTGCGGGACGCCCAGGTCGTCGTCCATCGCCTCGGCGAAGGCGGGCGGGACCTCGGCCGCCGGCTCGACGGTCTTCCCGGCCAGCTCGGTGACGCGCTGGAGGAAGCCCTCGATCCGGCCGAACGCGGCCTCGGCCTCGCGCAGCGACTCCTCGCTGTACTCGATCATCGAGCGGTAGTGCGGGGTGCCGAGGTAGTAGCGCAGCACGATCGGGCGCCACCGCTTGACCATCTCGGAGACCAGCACGCTGTTGCCGAGCGACTTGGACATCTTGTCGCCGGCGATGGTCACCCAGGCGTTGTGCAGCCAGTACCGGGCGAACTCGTCGCCGTACGCCTTGGCCTGGGCGATCTCGTTCTCGTGGTGCGGGAAGATCAGGTCGATGCCGCCGCCGTGGATGTCGAAGGCGGAGCCGAGGTACTTGTGCGCCATCGCCGAGCACTCCAGGTGCCAGCCGGGGCGGCCGGGGCCCCACGGGGTGGGCCAGGTCGGCTCGCCCGGCTTGGCGGACTTCCACAGGGCGAAGTCGCGCGGGTCCCGCTTGCCGGTCTCGCCCTCGCCGGACGGCTGGCGCAGGTTGTCCAGCTCCTGCCGGGACAGCTCCAGGTAGCCCGGGAAGGACCGCACGTCGAAGTAGACGTTGCCGTCGGCGGCGTAGGCGTGGCCGCGGTCGATGAGCTTCTGCATCATCTCGACCATCTCGGTCACATGGCCGGTGGCACGCGGCTCGTAGGTCGGCGGGAGGCAACCGAGCACGGTGTAGCCGTCGTTGAAGGCGCGCTCGTTCTCGTACCCGATCGACCACCACGGGCGGCCCTGTTCCTGGGCCTTCGCGATGATCTTGTCGTCGATGTCCGTCACGTTCCGGATGAACGTCACGTCGTAGCCGCGGTACGCGAACCAGCGGCGCAGGATGTCGAAGTTCAGGCCCGAGCGGATGTGCCCGATGTGGGGTGCCGCCTGCACGGTGGCGCCACACAGGTAGATCGAGACACAACCCGGCGTGAGCGGGGTGAAGTCACGGATCTGCCGGGCGCTGGTGTCGTACAGGCGAATAGTCACGACTCCAGAGTAGTGGGCGCGGGCGAGTGCCATGTGCCGACTGCCGAGGATTGCCGCCGCGCCCCGCCGCCGGTCCCGGCCGGCCGCCGCTCTCAGCATTCCGGCGCCCTTCGCTCACAGCATTCCGAGGACCTTCGCTCACAGCATTCCGACGACCTTCCGCGGCGTGATCCGTACGACCACCCGCTGGGCGTCGTTCGCGGCGGCGGGGTTGAACTCGCGGTACTTCTTGCCGGTGTACTTCTCGCTCAGGGTGTCGATCAGTTCGGGACCGCCGTCGGTGGTCATCTCGGCGGTGCCGCGGATCTCGGCGTACGCGTAGGGCTGGTCGGGCTTCATGACGACCA
Source organism: Streptomyces sp. NPDC127190 (assembly GCF_042672505.1). NCBI lineage: Bacteria > Bacillati > Actinomycetota > Actinomycetes > Kitasatosporales > Streptomycetaceae > Streptomyces > Streptomyces sp. NPDC127190. Next base: position 106,731 of record NZ_JBHXVE010000019.1, on the reverse strand, counting down.
CGGTCACCCGGGGGTCCCGCTGGAGGTTCTTGTACTTGCGGCGGTCGACCGTGGTGGAGAAGAGGACGTGGTCGCCGTCGCGCTGCACCCAGACCGGGGACATCTGCGGGCTGCCGTCGGGCTGGACGGTGCCGACGACGATGAACACCTTCTCGTCGAGCACGCTCTTGAGGTCGTCGGAGAGGGCGGCGGTCATGGGGTACCTCCGGAGAGCGAGGGGCCGGCGGTCACTCGGCCGACATGCGGGGTGACTCTCCGTTCACCCTCGCACGCCCACGACCCACCCGCATCAGGGATCGCCCGGACATCACCCTGGCGGGTACGGCGCCCCACCCTGAGTCGGTACGACGCCACACCCTGAGTGAATACGGCCCCACACCCTCAATGCGTACGCACCACGAGGGCCGTCGCCACCGCCATGAGCCCTTCCTCCCGGCCGGGGAAGCCGAGCCCGTCCGTGGTCGCGCCGGAGACCGACACGGGCGCGCCGGCCGCCTCGGAGAGGATCTTCTGGGCCTCGTCCCGGCGCTTGCCGATCTTCGGGCGGGGGCCGATCACCTGGACGGCGACATTGCCGATGGTGAAGCCGGCCTCGCGGACGATCCGGGCGGCCTCGGTGAGGAGGGTGACGCCGGAGGCGCCGGACCACTCGGGGCGGCCGGTGCCGAAGTGCTGCCCGAGATCACCGAGGCCGGCGGCGGAGAAGAGGGCGTTGCAGGCGGCGTGCGCGACCACGTCGGCGTCGGAGTGGCCGGCCAGCCCGGTGCCCTCGCCCTCCCACTTCAGGCCCGCGCACCACAGCTCGCGGCCCTCCTCGAAGGCGTGGATGTCGGTGCCGATGCCGACCTGCGGGAGGGGGAAGGCCTGCGGCAGGGGGGATTCCTGCGGGCGCGGGGAAGTCTGCGGCACAAAGGAGGCCTGCTCAGAAGCCATCGTTGAGCCTCCTGCGGGCCAGGACCGCCTCGGCGAGGACCAGGTCGAGGGGGCGGGTGACCTTGAAGGCCTCCTCGTGGCCGGGGACGGCGACGACCGTCAGACCCAGCTGCTCGACCATGCTCGCGTCGTCGGTGACGTTCTCGGTGACCGTCTCGTGAGCGCGGAGCAGGGTCGCGCGGTCGAAGCCCTGGGGCGTCTGGACCGCGCGCAGCCGGGCCCGCGCGGGGGTCGACAGGACGGGCTCGGGGTCGCCGGGCACGGCCGCGGGCTCGACCTCCTTCACCGTGTCGGCCAGCGGCAGCGCGGGGACCACCGCGGGGGCGCCGTCGCGTACCGCCTCGATGACCCCGTCGACGGTGTCGACGGGGACGAGCGGGCGGGCCGCGTCGTGCACGAGGACGATGCCGTACTCGGGGGGCAGGGCGTCGAGGCCCAGCCGGACCGACTCCTGGCGGGACTCGCCGCCGGGCACCACGAGAAAGTCCGTCCGCTCGGGCAGCGCATGCAGGTCGAGGAGCGACTTGACCTCGGCGGCGCCGTCCGGCGGGGCCACGACGATCACCAGGGAGACATGGCGGGAGGCGGCGAGCGCGCGCACCGCGTGGATGAGCATCGGCGTGCCGCCCAGCGCGCGGAGCGCCTTGGGGGCGCCCGGACCGAGGCGTACACCCCGGCCGGCGGCGGGAATCACGGCGGCGACGGGGGTCGGCGCGGGCGAGGGGCGCGATTCGTCAGACATCGGTTCCTGTCAGGTTTGTGTGCTCGACCTAGGTGGGTATGGCCTGAGGAGTGCCGGGCGCGACGCCTTGACCGGACCCTTTCCGTGACCCTGGTCGAGCCATCCGCCCGGGCCCGGCACCTCAAGTATCGGGGGCTCTCACAGGCGCGGGCTCACCGACTGGGGACACTGCGGGTATGAAGATGCCGCAGCGCCCGGCGACAGTTCAGTGTCATCGGGCACCGCGGCATTTCAGTGTGCTGGGCGTGCCGGAAGCGAGGGTTCGCTGCCGTCGCGCGTCAGGAGGCGAGCACCTCGTCGAGCAGGGCCTCGGCCTTGTCCTCGTTCGTGTTCTCCGCGAGCGCCAGCTCGCTCACCAGGATCTGGCGTGCCTTGGCGAGCATGCGCTTCTCACCGGCGGACAGTCCGCGCTCGCGCTCGCGACGCCACAGGTCGCGCACGACCTCGGCGACCTTGATGACATCGCCGGAGGCGAGCTTCTCCAGGTTTGCCTTGTAGCGACGGGACCAGTTCGTGGGCTCCTCCGCGTACGGCGCGCGCAGCACCTCGAAGACCCGGTCCAGCCCGTCCTGACCGACCACATCACGCACGCCGACGAACTCCGCATTGTCCGCTGGCACACGCACCGTGAGGTCACCCTGGGCGACCTTCAGCACCAAGTAGGTCTTGTCCACGCCTTTGATCTGGCGAGTTTCGATGGCCTCGATCAGCGCGGCCCCGTGATGGGGATAGACCACGGTGTCGCCAACCTTGAACGTCATGTGACAGGTACCCCTTCCGTGGCTATCCAGGGTAACACGGATACGGCGTCTTCTGAATGGCGTTTTCGCAGGTCAGGGCATATCTCGGGGCTTGACAACAGTAACCGGAACGTGCTGCGAGGGGCCTGCGGAAGCGGGTATTCGCAGGTCGGAGGGGCTCTTCGCGCGGGACGAAACGGGTACGTTACACACTCCGCGAGCCCGTTCCAAGTGGCGGAACATCCCGTTTTGTCCGGTTCCAAGCGTGCGAGTTCCGCTACTCCGTTCGGTGACCTCCGGCCGATGTGAGTCGATTCCAAAATTGATCAACGCGCCCCGGAAGGGGTCCCGGGGACGCATCGGGTGATCAATTTCGGGGAGGAGATCCGGGCGGACATCATGCGGTCACGCATTCCTTCACGGAACATTTGCGAGCGGTTATGTGAATGACGGACGAGCGCTCGGCAAAGTGACTGATGAGTCACTTGTGACGGGAGTGACTGCCGGGACTGAGGACGGGGAGAACGGGAACGTCGTACCCCCAGCCGGAGGGAACCGCGGGCCAGGGGGAGGGTCGGGTGCGGACGCTCAGGAACGGCTCGGTAACCTAAGGCCGCTGACAGACACTTAGGGCGGCTTTATAAGGAAGGCCGCCCCTGCGTTCAAGGAGTTGCCGCCGCCGTGAGCAGCAGCCTTCGACGCGGCGCCCTCGCCGCCTCCGCCATCGCCTTCTCGATCGCCTCGCTCGCCGCCTGCGGCGCCGGAAACGACTCGCAGACGCTGGAGGTCAAGCCGAACAGCGCGGCGACCAGCGTCGGTGACATCAAGATCCAGAACGCCACCGTCATCACCCAGCCCGACCTGAAGTCGACCGGTCCGGCCGTGGTCTCCGCGACGCTGTTCAACACCGGCGCCAAGGACCAGACCCTCCAGTCGATCGCCATCCCGGGCAGCAACGAGACCGTCAAGCTGACCCCGGCCAAGGGCAAGGACCTGACCGTCCCGGCGCACGGCTCGCTGATCCTCGGCGGCCAGGGCAACGCCTCCGCGGAGATCCCGAACGGCCGCGCGTCCGTGACGGACGGCAACGCCCAGAAGGTCACCTTCACCTTCAGCACGACCGGTGCCGTGAGCCTGCGCGCCTATGTGGTGCCGGCCACCGAGTACTTCGACAAGTGGGGCCCGAGCCAGATCCCGTCCGCCTCGCCGACCGCCTCCGCAGCCCCGGGCTCCACCCCGTCGGGCAGCGGCAAGCCCGCCAAGAACGGCAAGAACGGCAAGGCCACCCCGTCGGCGGGCGCGAGCGCCTCCACGGGCACCGGCGCCGCGGCCACCCCGAGCGACTCCGCGTCCCAGTCGGCGGCCGGCCGGTAGGCAGCGCAGCGCCAGGCGGTCGTACGCACGCACGACGAAGAGGGGGGCCCACCCCGGCGCGGGGGGGGCCGGGGCGTGCGCCGCGCCGCGCGCTCCGGCGCGGGTGTCGGGCGCGGACAGGCGGGTCGAGGGCCGGGGGGCCGGGCGGGG